>JASLKQ010000017.1 GCA_030747505.1 Verrucomicrobiota bacterium
GTACCGCATTGGCTCCGATGGTAAAATCTCCCTGAGCGGTCACCCCATCACTCCAAGCTACCCCATCGGCAAACCAGTCCTTACCCCCGGTTTGCCGGATATCAGAAATCAATTGATACCCCTCTGGAACTTTCTCTGACTGGGCAGCAGGTTGTCCTTTAACTGCATCCCCTAGCGCGGCAGCAATTTTCTTTTTAATGGCGGCCAACCCTGTTCTCTTCTCATCAAAGGTCCGGGGCCCATCCACTGACCCGTGGGAAAAGCTGCTGCTCTTAATGATACCGTAAAGCGCGTAATAATCCTCCGTGGAAATCGCATCAAACTTGTGCTCATGACAACGACTGCAGGCAACCGTGATTCCCTGAAAAGCTTTACTCAGCACATCAATCTGGTTGTCAATAATCTCAGCCTGATAAGCCCGCACATCCACCGGTGAATGACAGTGCTGCCCCATCCACCACCAGGTGGTGGCCAACCGACTTTCATTCCAACCGCCATCCTTTGCATAACGCGGTGTGATCTGATCGCCGGCAACGTGTTCCATGATAAAACGATCGTAGGGAACATCCCCATTGAAAGCCCGGATCACATAATCGCGATAACGCCACACCTCCAGGTTCGGAAAATCAAACTCGTGCCCGAAGGTTTCCGCGTAACGCATCAGGTCCAGCCAGTGCCTTGCCCAGCGCTCACCGAAATGGGGTGAAGCCAGAAGGTCATCCACAACTTTTTCAAATGCCCGAGGGGAATTGTCATTGAGGAAATCATCCACCTGTTCCGGCGTAGGCGGTAAACCAATCAGGTCATAGTAGGCGCGGCGAATGAGCGTGCGTTTGTCAGCTGATGCGGAGGGGCTAAGGCCGACCGACTCCAGTTTGGCGAGAATGAAATTGTCTATGGATGAAACCGGCCAACCGGGTTTCTTTACCTTGGGCGGTGTCTGCTTTTTAACCGGATGCCAAACCCAATGCTCAGCCCTACGCTTGGCTAGGTCGAACATCTCCTCCTCACCGGATTTCGCAACTGCTTCCTTCGGCCAAGGAGCACCACGTTTCACCCACTCGGTAAGATCGGCCACCTGGGAATCAGCTAGCCGCATTTTTGGGGGCATCTCCAGATCCACATTCTGATACCCAATCGACTCCACCAGCAGACTCTTACCCGGCTTACCTGGCACCACAGCTGGGCCAGTTTCGCCCCCCTTAATCGCCCCCGCACGATGATCCAACCGCAGTTTGCCCTTCAATTTCTTCGACTTGGCACTGTGGCATTCGTAGCAATGTTCAGCCAGAACGGGCCGGATTCGTTTCTCAAAAAACTCCAGATCCGCCGCAGAAAAGTCTGCTGACCACAATGGTGTCGCAGCACATAGCGCTGTAAATAAAAGGGAAAGTCGTGTGATCATCTGTGAATGGATTGTAGGGTTCTTCTGCAGTAAATCAATGCATGGTTTGCTTGGCTTGCAGTGATTTTTTCCGCATGTTGACCGGCCTTTCATGAGCAACTCCCAGCACATTGAGAACCCGGATGTCATCCTGATTGGCAGCGGGATAATGAGTGCCACTTTGGGGGCTGTCTTGAAAACCCTTCAACCGAACCTGAAGCTTCAATTATACGAAGTCACTGGAGAATTAGCCCAGGAAAGCTCCAATGGATGGAATAATGCCGGCACTGGGCATGCGGGAATATGTGAACTAAGTTATACTCCCAATCGGGGTGAAGATGGTGAAGTGGATGTAAGTCAGGCAATTAAGATTTTCCACCAGTTCGAGCAGTCCAAATATTTCTGGGGTTACGCCGCCCGCACAGGAATGGTCGACGACCCAAGAAAATTCATCAGTCCCCTGCCCCACATCGCCTTCGTGTACGGGCAGCAACAGGTGGATTTCCTTAAGTCACGGCATGCCAGGATGCAGGCCCATCATTTTTTTAAGAGCATGGAGTACACTGAAGACCGCGAAACCATTCACCAATGGGCTCCCTTGATTGTGAACGGCCGGGATAACACCCCCATTGCCGCAACCAAAATGGATCGTGGTACTGATGTCAACTTTGGCGCATTATCAACTTTATTGATTCAATGGCTGGGCCAACAGCCCGACTGCGGTTATGCCACCCAACATAGAGTGACTGATCTCACGCGAAACAGGGATGGATGGGAGGTTGGAATTCACGATCTCAAGGGTAGACGTAAATTTCATAACCAAGCCAAATTTGTATTTATCGGCGCGGGCGGCGGCAGCCTACCGTTATTGCAAAACTCAGGAATTGCGGAAAGCAAGGGGTTTGGAGGATTTCCGATAGGGGGGCAGTGGCTGGTGTGCCACAAGCCTGAGGTTGCAAAACAGCACCTGGCAAAAGTGTTTGGGATGTCACCCGGAGCCGCCCCCACCATGGCTGTCCCTCATTTGGATACCCGCCTCATTGATGGCAAAAAAGCACTGCTCTTTGGTCCCTACGCCGCGTGGACAACCAAGTTTTTACATCAAGGTGGCAGTTTCTGGGATTTACCCGGTTCGATCCGGCGGGATAACATCGCCTCGCTCATCAAGGTGGGTATGCACAACATTCCGTTGGTGGGCTATCTCATCAGGCAGGGCATCCAGAGCATGAACACCCGCATGAAGGAACTGCGTAATTTTTATCCAGAGGCGAAGCCAGAGGACTGGGAACTCATCGATGCAGGCATTCGTGTGCAGGCGATCAAGCAGGAGGACGGGGACGCAGGGATCGTCCACTTTGGCACCGAGATATTAGCAGATCAGGACAAAACAATCTGCGCACTATTGGGCGCCTCGCCCGGCGCGTCGGTTTCAGTAAATATTATTCTCGAGATTGTGGAGGAATGCTTCAGCCAGTTGCTGAAAACAGAGAATGGCCAACAACGGATGGGGGAAATGATTCCTTCTTATGGCGAAAATCTTATCGATATTGCTATGGCTGACCGACAAGCCGTTCTAAGCGAACAAGCCGAAAAATCACTGCAACTTATTTGATAATGACCACTCCCATTCGCATCGGTATCGAGATAGGCGGCACCAAGCAACAGATCGTGGCTGGAGACTCCAAAGGGCAAATCGTGGACCAGAGCCGGTTCAGCACAGAACCCAATGCCAACGCTTCAGAAATCCAAAAACGAATCGCTGATGAACTAATCAAGCTGATCGCCATCCATCAACCTGAACGTATCGGGATCGGTTTTGGCGGACCGGTAGATATTACCCAAGGTAAGGTCGCTACTTCCCATCAGATAGAGGGCTGGAGTGGTTTTGCCCTGGCAGACTGGCTCCAGCAACTTACAGGATTGCCCGTAGTTATTGAAAACGATTCAAACTGTGCAGCGCTGGCTGAAGCGTTGCGCGGCGCCGGACGCGGGTTCAACCCCGGCTTCTATATGAATATGGGCAGCGGAGTTGGTGGTGGACTGGTGATTGATGGAAAAATTTATCATGGTGACTGCCCCGGCGAGGCAGAGGTGGGACATCTGCGACTGGATACGACCGGCACCACTGTGGAAGATCGCTGCTCCGGCTGGGCTGTCGACCATGCGATTCGTGAGGCGGTTAAAACCAGCCCTGATTGCCCCCTTGGCCAACTCCTTGGAGCAGAAGCAGGCGGTGAAGCAAAACATCTGGCCGATGCATTGGCGCAAGACGACCCTGTCGCTCACGGCATCCTCTCTTCAGTCACACGTAACCTTGCCTTTGCCCTTTCGCATGTCGTGCACCTGTTCCATCCACAGGTAATTATCCTTGGTGGAGGTCTTTCGCTGGTGGGCGTGCCCCTGCGTAAGAGTATCGAGAAACAACTCCCACAGTTCCTGATGGAAATCTATGGCAATGGGCCTGAAATCAAGCTGGCCGAACTCGGTGAAGACGCAGTACCCGTGGGAGCATTACTATTGGAATAATATGCTTTCTGTCCTCTCTAAAAATAAATCCTACACTTCGATTTCGATTGAAAAAGGAGTGCTTGAAACTCACGGGATTAAATCGTGGATTTGGGATTCTGATGGCTGTCTGCTATATGGAGAACAAGGAGCAATAAGATGCCGGCTGGCTGTTAGAGCGGAGGATTTAGATGAGGCAACTGAAATAATAAATAGTGACTCCACTAAAACAACTGATATCAATCAGTCTGAAGAATCATCAGCTTCCAAAACGGAATCAACGCCCTATTACGTTTTAACTTTTTCCTTCGGACTCCTATGCACATTGATTTACTTCCTTTTGGGTGGAACAACTCTGGAGCTACCCTCCTTCATAAAAACCACTATTACATTCCCTATCAATTTGTTTATTACGGGAGAAGTATTTATTTTCCTGTCCCTTGGCATTCCTCCGGCGATAACTACTGAGCTTGTAAGCCTAACAAACTTTTTTCTCGCCATCATCCTGGCATGTATCGTTATCGGAAACAGAATACTCTTTTATATCGGCTCCATCATCCTCGCATTAATCGCATTAGTCAGTTCACCTTGGATAGTCAAATGGTTGGCTTTGGGAGGATATGGACTTGCTAAAAACCCTTTGAATATACTTATTTTGGCTCTTGCAAGTGCTCCGGTCAGCTGGGGTCTGCACCTATTGGGTTTCTATAAATCCGGAACAGGGGCCCTGAAAACCTATGGCACCAAATTCGTTCGCATGGTCACTTGGTTGGCCATCTTTTCCCTATTCTATAGTGCTATGGTAAAACCCAGCGTGTTGTCACCGTTTAGATGAACAGGAAGTACAATCGACCCCTTCCTGCCCATAGAATTTTTGGCCACGCTCAATTTTATCGCGACCCTTTTCATCGCGCCAGCTATTGGTATCACGCAGACTGTAGATGCAGCCACAGTATTCCTGCTGATAAAATTCCTCGCGCTTGGAGAGCTCAATCATCCGCGCAGCGCCCCCCTGTTTGCGCCAATTAAAGGTCCAGTAGGTCATGTCATCCCAGCGGGCAGCCGCACGGCTGCCACTGGCATTGATCTGGTCCATGTTTTTCCAGCGGGAGATGCCAAGGGTACTGCTAATTAAATCAAATCCGTGCTCGGCTGCATACAGTGCGGTGCGCTCAAAACGCATGTCAAAACACACCGTACAGCGGACCCCACGCTCAGGCTCCTCTTCCAATCCCCGCACGCGCTCAAACCAGTTGTCTGTATCGTAATCTGCATCCACGAATTCCATGCCCAGCTTCTCGGCGTAACGGATATTTTCCTCCTTGCGCAGCTCATACTCACTGCGGGGATGAATATTCGGGTTATAAAAGAATATCGTCGTTTCTACACCACTGGCTGCCACCGCATCCATTACCTCACCCGAACACGGTGCACAGCAGGAATGAAGGAGAATCTTTCCTGCCCCATTGGGTGTCTGGAGCTGGGGCCGTTCGTAGTTGTCCAGAGAATAATCAGCCATTAGTGCCTGCGGGTCTTGAATGTACGCTGATGTTTATTGCGCGGGTTAAAGACCGTGTAACTTTTGCCATCGGCTGTAACCGACAATTTCATCGTGTAGGCCTTGCATTCGTTAGGGCCAGTCAGGTTGGCGATTAATTCGTTGTCGGTATTATTATCCGAGCCGTCAGGCCTGAGGTTGCGGTGCACCTGATACATAGCCTTGATGGATTGCGTCTCCTGAAGTGCGGTAAAGGCACTGGGAGAACACCCTTTTCTATGGCCGTTATTCATCACACTCACTGTGGGAGCCACACTCTTGATAAGCAGGGGATTGTTACTGGTCGCCAAGCCGTGATGGTTTACCTGATAGACATCCACCGTGCCAATACGATTGACCGGTTCCACCAGCTTGGCCTCCATGTTCCAGGTTAAATCACCGCAATCAAGGAAGCGAAAATTTCCCAAGGTAATGAGTGAAGCCACGCTATTGGCGTTATCAGAAAGATCCTCCTTCATTGGTGGCACCGATCCGGTCAGTGGGTTCTTTTTTGCGCCCTTGGGCGGTTCGATGAACTTCCGGGCAGCAGCAACAAAGGTAAGGTCCACTTTTGCGGTTCCATCTGCCTGCTGCAATGGCAGTGTTCCCCCCGGCTTTACGACCACACGCCCGTCCACCTTCATGGTCTTGTAGGGTTTAACCTTTAATACAAACGCCGGATCCTGACGGTTGCGATCCGGGTTACGGACGGGAATACCATTATCATATACCTTACCAATGGGCATCAATTGACTCAGTGGGGCAGCCCCTCCAAAGTGATCTCCATGGAAATGGGTGGTGATGAGGAAATCAATCTTCCTGAGCCCCGCCTGCTTGGTGGCCACTTCATGGATACGCCCGGCATCGCGGGTACCCGGGTTGCCCGTATCAATCAGGATCGATTGGCCGGCCGGGGTTACCATCAGGGTTGCCGCACCGCCTTCAACGTCCACCCAGTAAATATCCAGCGTTTTCTCTGCGCGGACCGAAAGAATCGTAAACGCGGCCGTTAAGACCAAAAGTATGCGTTTCATGGCGGCCATCATCCATACCCCTGACGAAAAAGCAATTTCACACCAACAAAAAGCGGGCTTAAAACCCACTTTCAAAAAATATGAAGAATTCCTAGTTTGCGGTAGCCTTGTATCTACCTCCGGGAATATCCGCTACAGCCTTGATCAGCTGGTCTGCGCTAACTTTATCTTTGTCAGCTATGATGGAAGCCTTGCCGTCTTTAAGTTCCACCTTCACATCCTTTACTCCTTCTACTTTGGCCAGTGCAGACTGCACCGCCGGAACACAGTTGACCGTTCACGTCATCCCCTCGACTTTAAGGAATACCATCTCAGCATCTGCCGGTAGGCCTTCCTCTGACGGGGCCACACTTTGCGTGGAGCCCGTATCGCCTGCCTCCCCACATCCAGCGGCAAAGAACCCAACAGGAACTCCAAAGACAAAAAATCTAATAAACCTTCTCATATGCGATTATTAAATCATCTGAGAACCAAGAATACAATAGTTTCAGTCCCAAAACCTGTAATTTTTTAGCCGCAGCACACTCCATTATTATACTAGCCGATCAAGAAATTGGAGTGCATCATCTGCCCATGAAACTGAATCTCGTCTCGAAACTAATCCCAGCCCTGTTTATCGCCGGCGGCCTCTGCATTGGGTGCGGAAGTGGTCACGACCACGACCACGACCACGACCACGACCACAACCATGATCATGATCATGAAAAACCGGAGAAAACCTCTTCTTCAAATGACAACTACCCCCTAAAGACCTGTCTGGTAACTGACGAAGGACTAACCAGTATGGGTAAGCCCTATGTCCATGTGTGGAAGGGAACCACAGTTAAATTTTGCTGTGAAGGTTGCCTGGAAGATTTCGAGAAAGAACCGGAAAAATATCTGGCCAAACTTGAGACGACCAACAAGGGGGAAACCCAGACAAAGCCTGAAAGCGAAACCCCCACAGAGAAGGAAGGAGAAAGTAAATAGTTCCGCGTAAGGCCCTGTTGAAGACGGGCCGGTACGTCATCGTCATATCAAGGAGCGATGCGTGCTTTTATCCTAATTTGCCTCCTGCAAACCTCCCTTTCGGGATGGGCTGCAGAGCATTTACACCAGTCGATTGACCGGTTGATCTCCGCTAAAGCCCAAGGGGCAACGGCACCAACCAGTGATGATTCAG
This sequence comes from Verrucomicrobiota bacterium, assembly GCA_030747505.1. Classification (GTDB taxonomy): domain Bacteria; phylum Verrucomicrobiota; class Verrucomicrobiia; order Limisphaerales; family UBA1100; genus UBA1100. The sequence goes on from JASLKQ010000017.1 coordinate 7,623, forward strand.
AGTTTTTCCGGCGTGTGCAGCTGGATTTCTCAGGAACCATCCCAAAGGCCTCAGAGGTACGGGCGTTTCTCAAAAACAAGTCACCGGACAAACGCACAAAACTCATCGACCAGCTGTTGGGCCGTGACACTTTCGCAGCGCACTGGACCGACCGGCTGACGGTTATGCTGCTGGAGCGGCAAAACCTGGGGAAGGTAACTGAGGAGGAATGGCGCGGGTATTTGACCAAGGTTCTAAAGGGTAAGCCCGAGTGGGATGTGATGGCGCGGGAAATGATCGCAGCAACGGGCAGGGGCGAAGCGCGGCCGGCCATGAAGTTTCTGGGTGCGGCCAACCATCACGAGATGACTGAGGGCATTGCGCAACTCTTTCTTGGGATGGATTTAAAGTGCGCCAAGTGCCATGATCATCCCTCGGTGGATGACTGGAAGCAGGAGCATTACTGGGGGCTCTTCACCTACCTGAACCAGACCAAGCTGGGAACCAACTCCAAGGACAAGCAAACCTATCTTGTTGAGGGGTTAGCAACCAAGAAAGTGGAGTTTCAATCGGTATTTGAGACTGAAAAAAAGAATACCGGTCCCAGGCTGCCCGGCGGGAAGGAGATTGCGATTCCGACTTTCGAGAAAGGGCAGGAATTTGAGGAACCCGCATCCGACGGCTTGCCTGCCGTGCCGAAATTCCGCCCGCGCGAACTGCTGGCACGTAACTTGACGGCGAAAGACAACACCTACTTTGTGCGAAACAGTGTGAACCGGTTCTGGTTTTTGATGATGGGACGCGGACTGGTGCATCCTCTGGATGAAGTGCATGGCAAAAACCCGCCCTCGCACCCGGCGTTATTGGACCTGTTAGCAAAGGAATTTGTGGCACACGGGTTTGATATGAAATGGCTTCTGCGCGAGATTGCGTTGAGTGAAAGCTACCAGCGCAGCAGTCGGTTGTCTGCAAAGCCCAAGAGTGTGAAGGCGGCAAGCTACCGCACGGCACACCCAAAGGCGTTGACGCCTGAGCAACTGTTAAACGCGGTCCTGAAAGCGACCGGCAACCTGGAAAAGGTGCGGGCGATGAAGGTGGATCCGGACGCCGAAAAGTTTGACCGCAAGGGTTACTTCACGGGCACCAACCTTGATTTACCGCCTTCTCTGGACGAAATCCGCGCTATCTTCGTGCAGACATACGGAAATCCACCGGGTGAAGCAGAAGTGGATTTTATGCCGGGGTTAAACAAGTCGCTCTTCCTAATGAACGATAAACTCATTATTCATTGGCTAAAACCGCATGAGGGAAACCTGATTGAACGGTTAACTAAAATGAAAACGGCTGAGGCCATTGCAGAGGAACTGTACTTGTCGGTGTTGGCACGGTTTCCAACCGAAGATGAAGAGGCAACGACAGACAATTACCTGAAGCGGAATGAAAATCGTCGGGAGGGTGCACTGGGCGATCTGGCTTGGGCTCTACTCAACTCCGCAGAGTTTCGGCTAAATCACTGATGAAAACCACACCACACAACCATGCCTGCGGCAATGCTGATCACCGAATATCGCGCCGTCAAATGCTCGGGACATTGGGTGGCGCGGTGGGATTTGGCAGTCTATTGCAGCCGGCCTTCGCCAAGGAAATTAAAAAACAGGAAAAGCGGGTGTGCCTCATTTGGCTCGATGGAGGTATGAGCCAATACGAGAGCTGGCATCCGCTTCCCAATAGCAAATTTGCCGGCCCCTTTCGCAACATCAAGACGAGCATTCCCGGTATTCATTTCAGTGAATTGATGCCGCACACCGCCAAGATCGCGCACAAGATTTCGGTTATCCGCTCAATGGAAACGAAGGATCCGAACCACTCAACCGGGGTGCCGAGGGTTCAACGAGGCGATCCCCTTGACCGCGGCGTGGACTATCCCTACCTCGGCTCGGCCATCGCCAAGCTGCTTGGACCTGCGAATCCCGGGCTACCCCCCTACCTCTGGATCAAGCCGGGCAACGGCGGTTTCATTCACCGGGAGGCCGGCTTCCTTGGCACCCGGTACGGCGCGATGGCATTGGGTGATGGACGCCCGCCGGTCCACATTCAACGACCCGACTCCATCTCCGCTGAGCTGGACGCAGCCCGCAACGCCCTCCGTCAAAAGGCCAACGAGCGGTTCAAGGCCTATCGGGGAGCCTCGGAGATTGACGCCTATGAAACGAGCTACGACATGGCGCTCCAACTCATGGCACGCAAGGATATTTTTGATGATGCCCAGCTCGGCCCCAAGGACAAGGAGCGCTATGGTTCGCATCCCTTGGGCCGACATATATTGCGTGCCCGGCAATTGCTTGAAGCGGGGGTACGCTTTGTAAAGGTCAATAGCTACCATTGGGACACGCACGGCGATAATTTCAACATGTCCCAGCGCCTTGTGCCACAGATTGACCAACCCTTTGCCGCACTTATCAATGACCTTGAGGATCGCGGTTTGCTCGATCACACGCTGGTTGTTTTGATGAGTGAATTCGGGCGCACCCCGATCATCAACTCGCGCCTTGGTCGCGACCACTGGCCCGACTGCTGGAGCATTGGCCTGGCCGGTTGTGGCATCAAACGCGGAGCAATCATTGGCAAGACCACCAAGGACGGCGCGTTTGTTGACGGTGAAGGCTATGACATCGGGCACCTGTTCCACACCATATTCACACTGCTGGGCATCAACCCGGACAAGACACATTATCGCCACAAAGGCCAGAAACTCGCCATTGCAAATGACGAATGTGAACCCATCAAGGAGGTGATGATGTGATTGCTCCTGCGCTTGATGTCAAAAAGACCTGGGTTTCTCGTGAACTGAAGCACAACCGGCAACTCTTTCGCGCGCAATTTAGTCCCGATGGGAAATTCATCGCCGCTGGCGGGCAGGACAAGCTCGTACATGCGTGGGAGCTGGAGGGCGAAAACAAAATGACATTCGACGCCCACAAGACTTGGGTGTCCTCGCTAACCTTTCATCCGAAGGCCAAGTGCCTTTTCACCGCCGATTACCTTGGCGTCATCCATTGCTGGGACTATGAGAGCGGTGGCAAACCGAAGTGGACCATCCCCAATGCTGACCAAGACAATGTTCGTGCACTTGTTGTCACGCCAGATGGCAAATATTTGTTGAGTGCCGGTGATGATGCCATCATCAAGGTATGGAATCCTGCCAATGGAAAACCCCTCACCCAGCTGGCGGGACACACCGAATGCATCTTCAGTCTGGCCATTTCGCCTGATGGCAAACATCTGGTCAGTGGCGACCTCTTAGGATGTGTTCGCCAATGGAATCTCGGTAACTGGAAACCAGTACGCGAACTCAACGCCAAGATCCTGCATACACGTTTAGACAATTTCATTGCTGATGTGGGAGGTGCTCGCAGTCTTGCCTTTAGTAACGACGGTAAGATTTTGGCAGTGGGAGGCATGAAGGAAGCCAAGAGCAATGCCTTCTGTCCGGGAAAACCCACGGTGCTGATCTTTGACTGGGCCAGTGGAAAACAGAAAATCGAGCTGGGCATCAAAGGCAAGAGTGACGGTCCCTTCAATGCGCTGCGTTTCCTTGAAGATGGCACCCTGATTGGTCACACCGAGATTTTGCACACTAATTCTGAACTAACCTTCTGGAAAACCGACACGCCTGATCCCCTTCACTCCATCTCGAACGGCTCAGCCTATGACCTGAGCCTGCATCCCGACGGCCGACAACTGCTCGTCCCCACCTACGTCTCCGGCGGCGCCAGCGGTAACGGTGCACGCGAACGCCATCGTGAAGAGTATCCCCCCAACAAAACTTCCCTGAAAATCTTCAGCCTCTCTGCCAAACCGGCTGAAGATAAAAAGGCCGGGTGAAAACGCGGTCTATTTCCTCCCTCGCGGCACGTTCATGCTCATGATGCTGGGACCGTGGAAAACCACCCCGCAGCCCCCGGTGATTACCCGTTCAACCGGTTCGCCGGTTTCAGGGTGTTTTTTTAGAGGCTTATCCTTCATCGACTGAACCACTTCAAAGCGTTTGGGCTTCTGGCCTTTTTTCTTTGGTTTGGTCTGGTAAATGTAGGTTGGCATAGGACCGATTGTGACTGAAAACCAGTATCAAAAGCAAGATCAGGACTTGAAGTAGGACTTGTTTTGGGCATAGTAACCCGCTCGCTGCAATTGTGGCGATGTGGCTGGATAGCTCAGTTGGTAGAGCAACGGACTGAAAATCCGTGTGTCCGCGGTTCGAACCCGCGTCCAGCCACCATTTCTTTTTCTGCCGCAAACGTGACACGAAAGCCTTGATATCGTAGATTGGAGCCCAGAGACATAAGTCTCCTTCAGGCATGAAAACACTCCATCGGTACTTGCTCTCACAGGTGCTGGCCACACTGTTACTCACAGTGGGTATTTTCACTGCGGTCCTTCTGATGGGCAATGCCATGAAGGAGGTCCTCGCTCTGGTGGTTAAGGCCCAGGCCTCGCTCTGGGGGGTCACCAAGGCCTTTGCCCTGCTGATCCCTTTTGTCATCTCCTTTTCCCTGCCCATGGGATTGCTCACGGCCATGCTGCTGGTCTTCGGAAGGTTTAGTGCCGATCAGGAACTTACCGCCGCCCGGGCCGGTGGCATCAGTCTGGTAAGCCTGGTCATCCCGGTAATCCTACTCAGCATTCTGATATCCGGATTCTCGGCCTGGATTAACTTACAAATCGCCCCTCAATGTCGAACTGCATACAAGGAGCTGGTCTATCAGTTGGCGAAAACCAACCCGGCTGCACTGTTGTCAGAAAACACGTTTGTCACCGAGGTTCCCGATCACGTGATTTACATTGATCGGCTGGACCAAAATGCAACTGATCCAAACCAATGGACGATGCAAAATATTCTCCTAAACCGAATTGAAAACGGCGAGTTGATTCAACGCACCCGGGCCGCACGGGGTGAAGTCCGATACAATGATGAAACCAAACAGTTCACGTTTCGACTGTTTGAGGCACAGGTGGATGTACGTTCAGACAAACTTTCAACCATCTTCGGCGGGATAAATGAAGATGAAACACCCAACGAAACCAACCCCACTTCCCAGGAGGAAGTCAGTCCTGAATGGATGCCTATGGCCGGCGGTGAAATTGTTTTGCCCATTGCTCTAACGGAAATGGAAAAGCGCATCTTCAAACCGAAACTCAGCTACCTGACCTTCGGGCAGTTGCGTCGGGAATTAAAGCGCCACGGTGAGGTGATAAATGTTGATCGTAATGGATCGGTTGCCCTTGCCCATTACGCAACCCAGTCCCCCCCGGATGCCGGGCTGGAATTGGCCCTCTTAAGGAAAGGCAAAACCGTGGGCCGTGCCCGTTATAACGGCCAAAGTACACCGGCTCATCTGGTGCTGGAAATCTTGGAGGGAAATGTCAAAACCGGCGATCAGTTCGCATTGGACCGGACCCCACTCAAGGTACAACTACACAGACAGGTTTCCTTCTCGTTTGCCGCTATCGGATTTACCTTGGTGGGTATTCCTCTTGGAATCCGCGCCCACCGGCGCGAAACAACTGCCGGGGTAGCCATGGCGCTGGTGTTAATTCTGTTGTATTACGGATTTATCATTCTCGGTCAGGCACTGCAGAACAAACCTTATCTCTTCCCTCATTACATTGTGTGGGTTCCGGTGTTTCTCTTTCAGGCCATCGGCGGGTTCCTCCTCTGGCGAGCAAATCGTGGAACATGAACCCATCTGACATCCATCCGGGCTCCCTTGGGCAACTGCATATCACAGCAGGGAAAATGGCAGGGAAATATTATCCGGCTAACAACTTCCCTTTAACAATAGGTCGCGGGAAGGACTGCGATCTGCAAATGACTGACTCCGGGATTTGGGAACAGCATCTGGAAATTGACGTTGATAGGCAATACCGCCTGCTCATACACTGCAACCCTGAGACCACTGCCATGATAAATGGTGAACCCCTGAGAGAAACCCAGACCTTACGCAACGGGGACCAAATTGAAATTGGAACCGGGAAAATCCAATTTTGGCTCGGAAACGTCCGGCAAAAAAACCTGCATAACCATGAAACAATCATGTGGGTACTTCTGGGCATCCTCACCCTGGCAGAAATCACCCTGATTTTGTGGCTGGGATGAGGAGAGTTCCCGATTGCGAAGGACCGATCAACCCGCTATCCTGCTCTCTTAAATGAAGCATCTGCTGGATTTCGAAAAACCCTACATAGACCTGCAGCGCAAACTGGAGGATCTACGTGAACAACCTGAAGAAACGGACGTAAACGTTGATATCGGGGATGAGATCCGGCAGCTCGAGGAGAAAATTGAAGCGAAGAAACGCGAGCTCTATTCCAAACTCACCGCTTGGCAACGCGTTCAACTAGCGAGACATCCACAGCGTCCTTACTCACTTGATTATATCAACCAAACTTTCTCCGAGTTTTCTGAACTCCATGGAGACCGTTTGTTTCATGACGATCACGCGATCGTGGCAGGGTTTGCAATGCTCGGCGAGCACCGTGTCATGGTGGTTGGAACCCAGAAGGGCCGTGACACCAAGGAGAACATCAAACGCAATTTCGGATGTGCCCATCCTGAGGGTTACCGCAAGGCATTGCGTATCATGGGTATGGCCAACCGCTTTGGTCTACCAATCGTTTGCCTGATAGACACCGCCGGTGCGTACCCCGGTGTGGCTGCGGAGGAACGGCATATCGCCAAGGCCATCGCCATTAACCTCCGCGAAATGGCCCTTTTCAGTGTTCCCATGATATCGGTAGTCATCGGGGAAGGCGGCAGCGGAGGAGCCTTGGGAATCGGTGTAAGCGACCGTACCTTAATTCTGGAGAACGCCTATTACTCAGTCATCAGTCCCGAAGGTTGCGCGGCCATCTTGTGGAAAGATCGGGCAGCCGCACCGCAGGCGGCAGAAGCCCTGAAGATTACCGCCAATGACCTGCTTGAACTGGGGCTGGTGGACGAAGTTGTCCCTGAGCCATTGGGAGGCGCACACAATGATCACGCGGCCATGGCGAACACTTTAAAAGAGGTGTTGCTCGAGAACCTGGAGAACCTGGAAAAGATTGATCCTGAAGTCCGCCTGAAAGAGCGATACGAAAAATATCGCCGTCACGGGCAGTATATAGAGGGCTGAGCCCATGCTCTACCCATTTACTTTCGAACCCATTTTTCAGGAACGTATCTGGGGCGGCAGACGCCTCGAAACTCTCTACGGTAAAGCCCTTCCACCAGAAAAACCGATCGGGGAATCCTGGGAGATTTGCGACCGTACCAATTCCGAAAGTATTGTTACAAATGGCCCACTAAAAGGCCATTCACTCCGGTGGCTTATGGAGAACCATCAGGAGGAACTGTTGGGAGATCAGCCTTCAAAAAACGGCCGCTTTCCCTGGTTAGCCAAAATGCTTGACGCACAAACTGACCTTTCGATTCAGGTACACCCGCCAGCAGCAATAGCTAAAACTCTCAATGGCGAGCCCAAAACCGAAGTCTGGTTCATCGCCCATGCCGAACCCTCGGCCCGACTCATCGCCGGTCTTTCCACTAACCTTACTGAGAAACAGTTTAAAGAAAAAATGGGGCAACCGGATTTTGTTGATTGCCTGCATAACATCCCGGCTCAAGCCGATCAGTCCCTTTTCATCCCCAGCGGGCGCCTGCACGCGTTGGGCGCAGGGACGGTGGTGTTTGAAATTCAGGAAAACTCAGATACAACCTACCGCATCCATGACTGGAATCGTACCGGCCTGGACGGAAAATCCCGTGAACTCCACGTAGAACAGGCTCTGAAGGCGATCGACTTTGAGGACCATAAGCCAACATATTGCCCTACAAATTGGAATACATTCAACGGCTTTTCCTCCTCTCTCATCGCCGATCAACCCGGTATATTCCGCCTAAGCCATGTCCGCATGGATGATTCTGTTCGGTTATCCCTTCCGGGCAAAGGACCACACCTGATCGCTGTAACACACAATACGTTAGCGCTTAATTCCCAGGACATCACACTGGAACTAGCCGCCGGACAATTTGCGTTGGTGCCCGCATCGGCAGAGGAAGTCACAATTCAAGGTCAAGCCGCCCGGTTTTTGCTTACTCAACCCGCATGAATAAAACAGCCTCACCCCACAATAATTCCGTGCGGGATTTCCTGCACCAATTTCTGGTGGGAACCTTTGCAGTGTTAATCGCGGTGAATGTAGTGCCCGGCATAACATATGGCACTACCATGGATCTTCTGCTCGCCTCACTCGTGCTTGGAGCGCTGAACGCATTCCTTCGCCCGTTTCTATTGCTGGGCTGCCTGCCGCTACTCATCCTGACACTCGGGCTGTTTCTCATGGTCATCAACGCCATGCTCCTGTTGTTTACAGCTAAATTGGTCGAAGGATTTAATATTGAAGGAGGATTTTGGACCGCCTTCTGGGGCGCGCTGGTGATCTCCATTGTGACGCTCATCGCCAACTCCCTCACGGGCAATGGAGACTCCAAAGTCCACTTCCAACGGACGCAGCCAAAACAGAATTCACAGCAGTCAGAGAAAAAGTACGATCATGATGATGACGATGGGCCCGTGATCGATATATAGTCAGACTAATCGATAAGCCACTCGGTGGATATGCCTGCCTTGATCAAGCCACTGCCGCTCGAATTCGGTGGTAATACTGGCAATCTCCCCGGGTGTGTTTTCGACGGAAAAATCCTTTAAATCCTGAAAGGTCTCCTGCATCTGCCCAAAGTAAACCGGGTCATCTGTCCGCAGGTAAATCATCCCTTTCTGGCAAAGAATACGTCTGGCCAAAGGCGGGAATGTTTCATTGATCAGCCGATGGCGCCGATGCCGGTCCTTTGGCCATGGATCAGGAAAATAAATATGCAATGCCTCAAAGGCATGTTCAGGCAGGAGATATTCAAGAACATATCGTGCCTCAATCCGTAACAGGCGAAGATTGGTGAGTCCCTCTCGTAGCCCCTTTTTACTTAGCTTCCGCACCCGGCCAAGCAGGCGCTCGACTCCCAAAAAGTTTCGATCCGGATGGCGCTGAGCATACTCAAATAAAAAACCTCCATCGCCACAGCCGATCTCCAGTTCGATGGGTTGTGACAAGGGAAACAGTTCCTCCAGAGATAAAGGATCGGTAATGGACTGAAAATCATGCAACAGGGCACCCGGATCGCTCATGCGTTGGCCTTTTCTACAAACATCGCCAAAGAGGCAGTATATCCGTGAAGGTAATTGGTTTGTCCTACCGGTCCAATCTCACCGTTGCAAAAAAACCCGCTGAGACCAATATCTCCCAGGTGATGCTGCACCAACCCCGCATCATGATCTGAGGCCTCAAAGAGATTCCCCCCACGGCCATTACAGCAGCACAAACAACCACCGTATACGGGAACGTCCTGAAGAGACTCAGCCGCCTCGTGAAGCAACTCATCAAAATCCTCACCGGCCGCTCGAGCATCACGCCGTTGAAACTGCAGCGTCTGCCCGGCTCGCGGCAAGGCTCCAACGGCAATAGCCCCACTGTTAGGATCCACCCCAATAAGATTACGTATCAGGAAATCGCCACGATGGAATTCGTCAAGATATTCATCTATCACCATGCCCACAAAAAGATTACCCTTGGTCTTCTCCTTCTCCGTATCTGACAATGACTCAAAGGTTTCCACCAGCACCTCGTAGGCGGGTCGGTTGCCTATCTCGTGAATCACGTTGTCCTCGGCGCGCGTAATGGTCCATGTCTCGCCAATTGGAGTACAGCCTTGGGAGATGACACTGGACAGAGCGATGGCCCCGCCCACGCTGAGTGCCACACCGCCTTCCTCATACACATCACCGTTGAGATAGATCTGTGTCTGTTGCTGCTGCTGACTCCCGCTTGCAAGTCCGCCAAGGACAGGCACAAAAGGCCAGTTGGCATTCCACTGTTTAAGCCATCGCTCAGCATTAATCTGAAAAGGATCAGCAAATACGAGCCAGCCGTTGCTCTCACTCACACCAGTCTCCTCCCTCCAAAACCCCTCACTGTCCCCTTGTTCCACCTGCTCTTGAGTAAAGTGGATGGCCTTCAAGCGTGCTTTGGGCAGATGATGGAGCGAAAGCACCACCCCTGAATCTTTCTCCAGTTCCTGCGCATTGGCAATGAGACTGCCACTGGAACAGCCGATTAGCAGAGGAATGCGTGCGTGCACGCGAAGAATCTCCAATAATTCCGCTGCGTTATCGAAAAATGGAGGAGTTACAAAAACAAAACCAAGTGAAATTTCTTCACCCGGAAATTCGTTATGCAATTCTGAGGCCCACACCTCCAGAGCATCGACGTCAAATCCGCCGTCGTAATGTGCCGCAATAGAATAAGCAGTATTCATGACCGGTTCTTGACACTAAAACACCCCGACCGGACTGGTTGAAAGCGCATAATTCTATTATTTATTCCTCTCCGGTCGTTTCCTCTGGTTCAGGTTTCTCTTCGGTCGTTTCCTCTGGTTCAACCCCATTCTTTTTGTCCATGATCTGTTTGACGATCAAATCTGCCAATTCGGGCTTATCCTCTAACGTTTTCTGCGCAGCAGCAACCCCCTGCCCGATCAACTCACCATCGTGCTGAATCCAGGCACCCTTCTTACTGAGAACATCAAACCTTAACCCAGCATCAATAATGCTGCCTGCGCGGTTAATACCTTGATTATACATAATATCAAACTCGGCCTCGGCAAAAGGTGGTGCCACCTTGTTCTTCACAATCTTGGTCTTCACATGATTACCAATCACTTGACCCGTGGCATCCTTCAGGGCTTCCCGCCTGCGGATGTCAATCCGAACGCTCGCATAAAATTTTAGAGCCTTGCCTCCCGGGGTGGTTTCCGGACTCCCAAACATCACACCCACTTTTTCCCGGAGCTGATTGGTAAAGATACAGGTGGTCTTGGCCTTGCTCATAATCGCAGCAAGCTTGCGTAAAGCCTGGCTCATCAAGCGCGCCTGCATTCCCATGGTTGCCATCCCCATATCTCCTTCCAGTTCGGCCTTGGGCACCAGAGCAGCAACTGAATCGACGACAATTACATCGAGCGAATTGGAGCGAGCGAGTGTTTCACATATCGTTAGAGCCTCCTCACCACTATCGGGCTGGGACACAAGTAGGTCATCCAGATTCACACCCAACTTACGGGCATATTGTGGATCCAGTGCGTGTTCCGCATCAATAAAGGCACACACACCACCCGCCTTTTGCGCGTTGGCAACGACGTGAAGCATCACAGTTGTTTTCCCGGAAGATTCTGGTCCATAGATTTCAACAATTCGGCCCTTGGGTACGCCGCCGATTCCGAGGGCGAGATCCAGTGAAAGGGAGCCGGTGGGGATCGCCTCAATGCTGGACTGCGAATTTGCGTCACCCAGACGCATAATACTGCCTTCCCCAAAGGTCTTGGTGATTTGTGCTAGAGCACTATCAAGGTTCGACTGGCGCGCGTCATCGCCACCGGTGGATTTCTTCGCTTTCTTTTCAGCCATAGTATTTTCTCCTAGTTAAGGACTTACGCGTGGATCGAATGATGCGCCTTGGGCGCGCCCCCCGCAAGTCCATGTTGTTCTTTTTGTTTCAATATAAATTCAGTTGAGATCATTGTTTGTGCTGCTTATCTTTGGCCCATATGTTTTCACACATTGTCATTTTTTGGACCAAACCTGATGTCCCTGAGGCCACAGAAAAACTGCTCGCTGGAGCCGAACAATATCTTAAACCCTGCCCGGGAGTCCTGCACTATCACTGCGGCAAAATGGCCGAGAGCCACCGGGATGTTGTCGACCAGTCCTATCAGGTGGCACTGAACCTTGTGTTCGAGGATAAAGCCGCGCAGGATGCCTATCAGGAACACCCCCTCCACGTGGATTTCGTGGAGAAGGTGTTCAAATCCTGTTGTGAACGCGTGGTGGTCTACGATTTTCAAGACTAAAAACCCCTTGCAAAAGACGTGGTGCTCTAGAATACTTCGCCGTTCACGGACGCGAGTGTAGCTCAATTGGTAGAGCATATCGTTGCCAACGATAAGGTCGTGGGTTCGAAGCCCATCACTCGCTCCATTTTTTTCCTGACCTCTAATTAGAATCATCAGAAATAGATTCTACCCCCAGATATTGGACATTTGTTGTCCAATCAAAATAAAACCTGAAAAAACGCCTTTAATATGTTCAGATGTTGTTGTGAGCCTGACTAACGAACAAATTGAAGAGCAAATGATTCAGTTTGCTGAAGCACTCAACAAAATGAGTGAACTCACTGCAACAGCAATTGAGGCCCGGGACGAACAAATCAAGGAGCTTCGTGAACGCATCGAAAAACTAGAAAAATCGGGCGAATAAGGGTGATTATCGGACTATCTGCCGCTAACTTGATCCTATAAACTAAGCTCATGAGTAACCACCGACAATGGGAGGCAAAGATGCTGCCTGGAATCTGGAAAGACTCGGTGAATGTGGAATTGGAGAAGCACGCTCGGGAAGGATGGGAGTTGGTGACTGTTTTGTCAGGGAAAGAGGACCGTCGCGAACTCTATTTCAAACGCCCCCTGATAAGGCGCGAACATGAATCGGCACCGCCTCGTGAAGGCCAAAAATTCAAGTTTGCTGAGGATATCAAAACCGCGTTTCGTGAGGGGCTCCAGGAGGATTAAGCCCACAAAAACTGTAACCTAAGGCCAAATTACAGCGTATTCGGTTTATATTAGAAATTGAGGTAAAATACTCGTTTTGAGGCACTTAATGAAATCTTTTTTCATAGTATTACTAACCCTGATGGGGTTGGGCACTAATGCCGTGGCAGCCGATGCCAATGACACGAAGGAGAAAAAGCCTCAACGCACAATTCGCCACCCTGCTAGACCACTCTGGATGGGGCGCACTGCCGCAGATCCAGGAGCATCCAGATGGATGTTGCGTCTGGATATGGAGACATTCAGGAAAACCCAACTCGGTCAATTCGTCCTGACTGAGGCCAAGGAATTTGCCCTGCCCATTACTGCAGCGGCACTCAAGCTGCAGTTTGATCCGCGCAAGGATTTAGCTGCCATTACCGCCATGGGCAGCGTGAATCAGGAGGAAGACCAGGAGCACGGCGTTATGTTGGTCCATGGTAAATTTAAGCCTGACCACCTCCTGAAACTGGCTAAAGACAATACCAAGGATTTCAAGGAAGAAACTTCAGGCAAACACAAGCTCCTGTCCTGGAAGGAAACCGATGAAGAAAGTGGAGAAGAGGAAACCCAGTATGGTTGTATTGCCGGTGAAAAGTTAATCGTTATGGGAAGTGGCGATGAGTTAGTAAAGTTTGCACTCAAGCACTACGATGTGGAAAACCCGAACCAGAAGGCTGCGAAGATTGCCAACACCATTCTTACAAGGGGCTTAAAATTTGAAGAGAAACCCTATTTCATCGCAGGTGCTGTGAGAATCAAGGAACTAAAGGTACCCCCTGAAGCAAAAATTCTGGAGAAGGTCACGGCCCTCGGATTTACCTTTGCAGAAGAAAAAGGAAACCTCAAAGGTCTCATCAAACTGAACGCTGACGATGAGGAGTCCAGCACCCAGATCCAACAGATGATCCAGGGTCTCCTGGCCTTGGCTCAGTTGAGCAGCATTGGCGAAACAGATGATAATTCCAAGAGAAACGCAGCAATTTTAAAGAGCATTAAAATAGATCGTAATGCAACAATGGTGAGCATGACCATGGATACCGCCATGACAAATATCACCTCATCTTTACGTTATCAGATGGCTAAATCCAGAGAAGAGAAGCCGGTGGAGTCAAAAGAAGCGCCAAAGAAGAAATAGCCGATGACTGATCTCGCGGACAAAACCGATGAGCAACTGGCCAGAGAGTGCCAGCGGGGTTCTCTGGATGCGTTTGAAGAACTGGTCCAGCGCCATGAAGCCCGGCTGTTCAATTTCCTTTGTCAAAAAGCTCCCAGACGCGAGGATGCTGAAGACTTGGCGCAACAGACATTCATCAATGCTTGGCAGCGGATCAACCAATACCGCTCTGAATCCAGTTTTGCCACCTGGCTCTATACCATAGCCCGCAATCTGACCATCAGCTACTATCGCAAACATGGAAAAGTAACCCATTGCGAACTGGAAGTAGCCGAGCCCAATTTGGTAGAGAGGGAGACACCGGCAGATACACTCTCAGAAATTGAGGAACACGCAACCTTGTGGCGAATTGCCCGGGAGACTCTCAAGGAAGAAGCATTTGATGTGCTTTGGTTGAAGTACAAGGAGCAGCAAAGCATTGCTGAAATTGCCACCATACTCAACCGTACGGAAATTTCGGTTAAAGTCATGCTCCATCGCGCCCGTAAAAAACTGGGGCACGCGCTCGAAGACAGCTCTAACCAGGAGTCGGTCCCTGAGCCTCAACCTGAACCCTTTCCCAACCTGAACAAACAAATCGCATTTGCACAAGGAGGCACCACATGTTCTGTCTAATACATCGCTGGAAAATTGATAATGCGCTGGACGAAGGGCAACAGCCCGACGAACGCACCCAATCACACATGGAACACTGCGAAGAGTGTCGCCGTCATCACCAATCCCAGCAAAGTCTGGTCTCACTTCTGGAACACCCGGCACAAACACCCGAATCACCGGCCTTCCTGAGATCCCGGATAATGAATTCCATCAAGGCAACCGAAGCCGAACCGCTAAAGTCTGCCTTTACCCTGCCTGTGTGGGTCCCTGTGACTGCCTGTGCGGTACTCGTTTTTTTCCTTATGCCACGCACATCACAGGACCCGGTAGTTCCTTCTCCCGAGAAAACAGTGGTAGCAAATGCAACTCCGGCTGGTTTTTCAGCTCCCCCAGTGGAACTGGCAAAGATGGATGTTAACATTGCCCTCAAGCAGGCCAATAAAACCATCTCCTCCCCGTACGATGAGGAGGTGCAAAAACTACAAAAAGATCTCAAATCTGTGGGCAAGATGCTTGGGGGGCTGCCACTGATGCATCTGGCATCCAGCCAATAAGCCAAGGGTTGCCAACTCTTCAGTCGGGGGTTATTTTCCGCGCATGAAACCCCTTGCTGTGGCCTTCATGGCCCTCCAGTTTTTTTTCGTAGTCCATGCGGCGTCCCTTTCAGATTCCATCAACACGATTCGTTCGGTAGGTGCCGAAGGAAAAGGAAATGCACAGGCTGCCAAAGCCTGGAAAGAGATTTCCAAAGCAGACGCCACTACATTGCCTCAAATCTTGACGGCCATGAAGGGAGTTTCCCCACTGGCAGCCAACTGGCTTCGAGCAGCCGTAGACACCATTGCCAGCCGATCCAAGGGTCTGCCAGAGAAGGAACTTTTGGAATTCATCGCCGACCATCAGCAGGATACACGGGCCCGCCGTTTAGCCTTCGAGCTGATCCAAAAAACCAATCCAAAACAAGCCGATCAACTTATCCCGGGATTCATCAACGATCCCAGCACCGAATTGCGACGTGAGGCAGTCGCCAAGGTGATGGAAGAAGGAACCCGTCAAAAAGATGCCAAACAAAATAAACCGGCCATTAAGTCCTTTCGGCAGGCGCTCAATGCAGCACGCGACATTGACCAGATTCAAACCACTACCACCGCCTTACGGCAACTGAATGAAAAAGTTGATTTACCAAGCCATTTCGGATTTCTGATGCACTGGAATGTGATTGGTCCCTTTGATAACACCGAACGAAACGGCTTTGAAAAGATATATCCCCCAGAAAAATCCATCAACTTTGGGGCCGTATACGAGGGGAAAAACGGCAAGGTGAAGTGGAGTGAGTTTGTCACCGCCGACCAGTACGGCATGGTGGATATCAACAAGGCCTATCCCGGCCCTGGAGATGGCCTCAAGGAGGTAACTGCCTATGCATATACCGAATATAAAGCGAGTGAAGCCAGTGAGGCAGAACTCCGTTTGGGCTGTAAGAATGCATGGAAAATCTGGCACAACGGTCAGCTTATCTTCGGACGCGATGAGTACCACCGCGGGATGCGAATCGATCAGTATCGGCTGAATCTCAATCTGAACAAGGGAAGAAATACCCTCCTGATCAAACTCTGCCAAAACGAACAAACCCAACCCTGGACAAAGGAATGGCAGTTCCAGTTGCGCATCTGTGATTCCACAGGTACCGCAGTTCACGCAGCCGACCGGCCGGTTACCCCAACTTCCGGAACAGACAACAGTAAATCCCCCTCAAAATCCCCACGTCGACCAAGGAAATAAATTTATACAGGATCCAATTATGAAACATTTTATTTTACTGAGCCTCGCTCTCACTCTACAGGCCGTCGCTACAGACTGGACTCAATTTCGGGGGCCTCAGGGCAACGGTGTCTCGACCGACCGTAATCTCCCCGCCAAATTGTCTTCAGATAATTTGAAGTGGTCTATCTCCCTTCCCGGACGGGGTTTATCCGGTGCACTGGTACTCGGAAACAAAGTCATTCTTACCTGTAGTAGTGGGCCCACGCAAACACGACTCCATGTGATTGCCCTGAACACCCGGGACGGCAGCACCCTTTGGCACCGGCAATTCTGGGCTACCGGACGGACCATGTGCCACAGCAAGACAAGCGTGGCGGCTCCCACCCCCTGCAGTGATGGGAAAAACATATATGCAGTTTTCTCATCAAATGACGTCATCTGTCTTGATCTGGATGGAAACCTCCAATGGCTGCGCGGCCTCACAGCTGACTATACCAATGTGAGCAACAGTCTGGGCATGAGTAGTTCCCCGGTGGTGACCGGCAATACACTGGTAGTGCAGGTGGAAAACGACAGTGAATCCTATACTCTCGGCCTCAACAAAAATACCGGTATCAACCGCTGGCGACTTGACCGCCCCAAGGCTGCCAACTGGACCTCGCCACTGATAATAGCTGAGGGTCTGGTCGCCCTGCAATCCAAGGAAGGCATTGATGCGGTCCGTGCCATGGATGGATCCAAGGCTTGGAGCTACGATGATGGAGCCTCCACCATCCCATCGAGTACCCTGCTCAAAGGGGTAATTTACGTCCCCTCCCATGGCGTCACCGCACTGGAACTCAATAAAGATGATGCGGGTAACACTCCCAAGCAACTGTGGCAAAGCGGTCGGCTTCAACTTGGGACCGCGAGCCCGATTGTGATCAACAATAAGGTCTTTACCATCAATAAGGCCGGCGTTCTTACCACCGGCGACACCCAGTCGGGTGAACGCGGGTGGCAACTACGATTAAAGGGCCCCTTTAGTGCCACACCTGTTTCAGCCGGAAAACACCTTTATTTCGTGAATGAACGAGGCCTGATACAGGTGGTGGATACCGAGACCGAAGAAGGCGAGATTGTCGGCACGCTCAATCTGGATGAACAGATTCTAGGCAGCCCCGCCGTGGGAGGCGGCGCACTTTATCTGCGCAGTAACACCAAGGTGTATAAAATAGCAAAGTAGCTTCCTACTGGACATTACCAGATGCCGCAGTTGTTTCCTTCTCGGGAAGGGAAAGTTCATCGCCTCCACGCAGGCTTTGGTAGAGTCGTGGGACAATGAATTTCAGAACACTTGCTACGGGAACCGCAAAGATCATTCCTGCCAGGCCGGCAAAAAGACCGCCCAATAGAACCACGATCATTGTCTCCAACACATTGAGTCCCAGAGCTTCTCCCACGAAAGCCGGGTAGAGAAATAGCTGCTCAATGACGACATTCATAATCGCATAAGTCCCAACAACAAGCCCCAGAAGCTGTAAATCAGCATGTCCGGTCACCACGCAAACCCCAAGAGTAAGGGCCACGCTAACCATCGGCCCCAGAAAAGGCAGGAGCACCGTCAGCCCGGCCAGCATACCCAAGGGAACCGCGTAGGGCACCCCCAGCAGAATAAAGACAGTGATATAGATAACCGTTTCAATAATGATAATCCACAGGTAACCCCGCACCCATGTCTTGAGCTTTAACAACACTTCATTGATGACCTCGGCTGCACTACGCAATGTCTCCTCACTGGTGGTCGGCAACCAGGAGGTTTCAAATAAACTTTGAACTAAATAGTCCCCCTCCTTTACGTCCTCACCTTGCTTCCGGTGATAAGCCGCCATTTTACCCAGAAAAAAAGAAAAAAAGAAAATCGCCAGTAATGTGTTGAGAGCCAAATTGGCGATCGAACCCAAAACTGAAAGCACAACTCCAAGTGCCTTGGAAACCCCGCCCATAACCGACCGCTTGGTATCTTCATTCGAACCGATCCGATTCATGACTTGGGTCTTCCACTTTTCGAAAACATCGGGCTGTGCGAGTTCTGTCTGGAGTTTCTTCACATCCTTCTTGAGAAAATCCACGCGTTCGACCTTTTCAGTCAGCTTAATCATTTGCGCACGCACCTGGTCAGGATCTATTTTTTCAGGACGCACACTTACCGTCACCACACCCAATCCCCCCAGGATCAGCACTAAACCTAGGGCCACCGTGAGAACGGTAGCATTACATGCCCGGCCGATGGCCACCTTTGTCTTTTCCTCCTCGGTTTCTGGTGGAGGTTCTGGCTTGGTCTGCTTTCGGAATAATCCACTGACAGCATCCATCACAAACACCACCGGCTTGACCAATAACAACTTCGCTAAACTAAAGAAACGGGCAATCAATCCACCCTCCAGGAAACTTTGTGTGTACCTCTGTTGAAGAGGTAGAAAGAAATAAGCGAGAATCAACCCAAACAGCACGGCCTTAAGAAAGGTGGCCGTCAGCACAAAAATCCCAATCACCACCACTGAGGCAATGAGGCCGGCCCCACTGCGCACGAGTTTCATTCGGCGATTGTGTTCCTCCAGTGCTTCAGTTTCCTCGCGTTTAAAAACCTCCTCGGATATCCCCAACTCATGCGCAATCCTGTGGAGGCATTCCTCCTCAGGCTGGGCAAACTCGTTGTCCGCAAAGGAAGAGATAAATAAAGCGCGGAGGAGTGCCTCCTTTTCCTCGTCTGTGAGACAGCTTAGCCCTGCACAAACCGCCCTCAAATCAGGCTCCTTTTCCTCTGCCAACATCTGCTGGAGCTTGTTTGATGCCGCTTCGCCGTAGTTATCACGAACCAGCGTTGTGACCGCCTGTTGTTCCATGGAGGAAACTGATCCATCAGCCCTTAGCACCAAAACAAAGAGCTGCAGCATGTTCTCGAGTAACTTTTGCTCATCGGATTCGCCGGCGTGATGCGCCACCACCTCGCGCATTGAATCAACCGCCTTGGAAAGGGGACTTTTCAGCGGCCCGGTCGCCCGGGAAAGGAATGATGGAGTTTGCATCGGCTGGGGGGCTCTTCTGTCGAGGCTAATCAATTATATAAAAACAGCAAGAATGTATTGCCTGTTGGAGATAGCCATGCTCTGAACCGGTGAAATCTTGCCGCCAGAGCCCTGATCGGCTAGGGTACAAAGCATGAGGCCAAGGGATATGGTTCTAAGTTTACTGCTGTTATGGAGTGTAGCCTGTAGTGAGCCTTCCTTTACTCCACACCGTGAAGTCAGTGCTGTCTGGGGAAACCGGGTCAGTCAGTTCGAAAAAGGGCTGGCTTATCAGGAGGGATCGGAAGGTGAGAAAGATTTGATAAAAGCACTCCATTGGTACGAGGCATCCGCCACCCAAACCAACCACATCGTGGAGCCCAACCAAACCATCATCGACATCGCCGACCGTTACAATGTCATGATACTCGACATGAATGCGCTAAACCAATACAGGGTAAGCGTGGATGAGCTCAAAACCGGCGAGAAAATTATTATTCCCGGCTACGCAAAGGCGATGTACCACGCGGGTGCTTTACATGAAAGCGGCAAAGGCGGCATTAAGCAGGATTACGCGATGGCCGCCAAATGGTACCATGCTGGAGCCGAAGCGGGAGATGCACTGGCCCAATTCTCATATGCCTATGCGCTTGAGAAAGGCCAAGGGACAGAGATGGATGTAAAGAAAGCCGCCCACTGGTACCGACTCAGTGCCGAAAAAGGTATCGGATCAGCCCAACAGAATCTAGCTCAGCTCTACTTTCAAGGAATCGGAGTAGACAAAGATCTAAGCGAAGCATACCGGTGGTACAGTTTAGCCAAAAAATATCTCGAATATGATGCAGCCGGAGCCGGGGAAAATGTCGAGCAGGAGAAAGCCCAACTCAAGAAAGCCATCGAAACCTGCAGAGATTCTCTTACTGAAGCGGAAAGAGTTCGAGTGAACCAACTCATCGAATCCTTTCAGCCCACCCGAACAAGAGGCACCATGTGAACCAAACTTATTCCTGATCATGGATATCTGGAACGAAATCGTTCTCCCGCGACTCCAGCATCTCACGGTAATGGAGTACTTTACCTTTGCGGTTAATGCATTGGTCTATTGTTTTTCCAAGAGCATTGCCTCTCATTATGGTGAGATTAAGGACGAATCTAAAATGCGGGAGCGATTGCGCATCCTGCATGGTTTCAACCTGACGGTGTTCATCACGTTTGTGGTTTCCTTGGCTATTAATGATGACCGGTTTCCGGCCGATCAAATCAGCCAAACCAGCCTCACCCTCTTAATTACCTATCTGCTGATCCATCTGGCCGAGGTACTGCTGCTCTCACGTTACGGTAAAGCCATTACGGTAATGGGATTTACCCGCAGAGTTGAAACCTCCACCTCCCGCACCCTCGAACTGGTCGCCTGCGGCGTAATCCTGCTGAGCATGATGATTGTCCTGATCAATGTCTGGGGCCTCACCAGCTCCCTGCAAACAACCGGTGTCGTTGGTTTTCTTGCAGTACTCGTCTTCACAACCAAGGACTATTGGTTGCGGGATTTTCTCAGTGGGATTCTCTTAATCAGTGGCGATCGGATGCAACGTGGCGATGTCATATCCATTCCCGCTGAGGATATTCTCGGCATCATCCTTGAGATCCGGGGGCTCCAGACCAGTATCCGCGATCTGGTTCGCGGACACGATATCGAGATACCCAATTCCAGCCTACTCAAACATCGTGTCGATTTTTTTAAGGAAAACCCTGGTGGACCATTTCGCGATTATGTCGATTTTAAGATCGGTTATAACACCCCGCCTGCCACCATAAATAAATTTCTTAAATCCGTTTTCAACAAAGCCTGCCAGGAGAGTGATGGAATCGACGTGGATAACGATCCCCGGATTGCCCTAAAGGAGAATGAGGATCATGCAGCCCGGTGGAGGCTGGCTTACGTATTAAAAAGCCCCCAAAAACTTCTGTCCATTCGTGATGCAGTAAACCTTGCGGCATACGAGCTGCAGGGTGAATTTGACCTCAGTGTCAGTACACCGGTTACTGTTGAGATGCAAAACAAGGACTAGCCCTGTTCTCTGGCAATCTCCTTGGCAAAGTAGGTCAGAATCAAGTCCGCCCCAGCGCGCTTGATGGCCAGTATTGACTCATCCCGGGTTGCCTTCAAATCCAACCATCCTTTTTCGGCTGCGGCATGGATTTGGGCATACTCACCAGAAACCTGATAGGCAGCCACCGGCAAATCGGTAGATTGCGCCACTTCGTTGATGATATCCAGATACGCTCCGGCGGGCTTGACCATCAGGATATCCGCACCCTCATCCTCATCCAACATTGCCTCCATCATTGACTCGCGCGGATTAGCCGGGTTGAGCTGGTAGGTGCGCTTGTCGAGGTACGCATTGCCCGCTGCTGACTGACTCCCAACAGCGTCACGGAATGGCCCGTAAAAAGCAGAGGCAAATTTCACCGCATAGGACAGGATAATCACCTCAGTATGGCCCGACTCGTCGAGAGCCTCGCGGAGGTCACCCACGCGACCATCCATCATATCCGAGGGAGCCACCCAATCGACGCCTGCCTCGGCCTGTTTCACCGCCATTTTGGCGAGAATTTCCACCGTAGCATCATTATCCACGTCAGTGCCATCGCTATTGAGGACACCGTCATGCCCATGACTCGTATAGGGGTCCAGAGCAACATCGGTAATGACAATTAATTCGGGCAGCGCGTCCTTCACCGCACGTACTGCCCGCAGTACGAGACAGTCGGTATTGAGTGCTTCGCTGCCCTGAGCATCCTTTTGCTCCGGTGGTGTCACCGGGAAAAGCGCCACAGCCCTGATGCCGGCTGCCTGCGCCTCTCGGCACTCGTCCACCAGCCCCGCAATGGAATGCCGCTTCACCCCGGGCATCGATGGAACACTTTCTGCACTCTCCCCCTCTTTCACAAAAAGCGGATAAATCAAATCATCCACCCTCACGCGTGTTTCCTCTAGAAGCGCACGTGTGGCCGCATTACGCCGGAGCCGGCGCGGTCGACGGGGTAAATCCATGAGTCTCAATAGACTAGTACGACGGGCTCCTATTTTCAAGTTTATCCCTCTCTATGTGCCCCAGTGTGTGTATGGATCTTTTAGCTGTATACATTTCTGAATTCAGGCCAAACCACTTGCGGCAATCAGTGATTTACGCTAGCTTGTAGCATGTCGCAGCCTGTATTATGGAAACGTCGCGCATTTACCCTGATTGAATTACTGGTTGTCATTGCCATAATAGGCATTCTTGCCAGCATGCTCCTTCCCACCCTCGCGCGTGGACTTGCCAAGGCTAAAAGGATTAAATGCGTTTCCAATTTACGTCAAATCAGCACGTGTCTTATCATGTTTGCACATGATAATGACGATCGCATGCCTTGGCAACTTACACCAAGTGGACAAGTGGAACATTTCGGAAAGCACTATGCCGTTGACCCCGGTTCCATGTTTGGTTGCCGAGGTTTAAAACGGGAGATTGTGACAGCAAAAATCCTGTGGTCCCCCTGCGATGCCGAACGACAGGCAGATCAGGAATATGCCGTTTTGGATTGGGATAAATACAAGACTCGAGAAGGCCGTCCTATCCCAAACAAAGCCATCAGCTATGTTTTTTGCGAGGGAGGAGACATAGGAAGACCCTCCACTGTATTGGCTGCTACAAGAAATCTTTCTCACGATTACTTGGGTGATGCCCGCTGGGTAGGTTCGGACGAACGTATCGATGAGGAAGGAAACCCTCCAAAAAATGCGATGACTGGACTTTTTGAGAGCCAAGGGCAACTAGCAATGGCTGATGGAAGCGCCAAACTTTCCAAGGATAGTGATCTAACTGATAAAGGGATGGTTGTGAAACCTCATATCCAGTCCAGTGGAGGGGTTACAGTTGGAAATGCGAGCACACTGATTTTGCACGGTAGGGGTAAGGACCAAACAGATGACGTTCTTACCGGACTTACCGGAACTTTAGCTCGTGCAAAGGAAGCAAATAAGATTGTCTATCTTCTATTTACGGGTTCGGACTGGTGCCCTCCCTGCATCAGCCTGGAAAAAAATGTGCTCCAGAGTTCCATGTGGAATCAGTCCATTGCCCCGGACGTCCTATTGCACGTCTGTGATTTCCCAGTCAAGAAACTGATATCACCCGAAACACAGGAGGAAAACAATCGCCTGTCAAAGAGTTTTAGTGTAAGCACCTACCCTACACAAATCATCCTGTCTCCAGAGGGGAAAATTTTGGATCAAAAACAGGGATACAGCCCAGGACCTATTACTCCTTACATCAACTGGGTAAAGTCCTATATTATTCCAGATCAACCTCAAAATTGATGAAAGCTTGATCTCCCGGCCCCATACAGCTGCCCAAATGTATGGAATTATACTCATCAGCAGGTTTGCTTATGTCACTCGGTGAAATGCATCGGAATACAACAAGAACATATTGAACTATGTACCTTTTGCCATGGATGAAGTTACGCTAAAAAGGCTCCGCTTACTGCCGGTAGCAGCTGCACTGCTATTGGCTGTTGGGCTGGTTTGGTGGTTGAAAACCCCCAACATACAGGTGCTGACCTTTACCGCGGGGTCAAAAGATGGCTTATATCATCGCTTGGCTCTACAGATTAAGAGCGTAGTTGAGTCAAACCATGATGACATTATCATCAATTTGGTGTCGAGTGCAGGGAGTCGGGAGAACATCGCACGACTGGATAAAGACGAATCTCAACTTGCTCTGGTGCAAAACGATTCTGTCGGCGGCACCCCGGTTCGGAGTTTGGCAGCCCTTTATCCGGAAGTACTCCATCTGTTGTGCCGCAGCAATTCCAATATCCACTCGCTGGCAGATCTATCCGGCAAACGCGTCGGAATTGGTGCTCCCAATAGCGGCACTGAGCAAATAACCACCAATTTACTTGCCTTTGCCAACGTAGCTGAGGAGTCGGATCCATCCCGCGCCTCATTCAGCACTTCTTTAAGGCAATTGCGCGCCGGCAAACTAGATGCTGCGTTTTTCCTGACAGGGCTCGGCACGCCCGCCATCGGCGAAGCCTTGACCGACCCCCAGTTGGCGTTGGCACCCATCCACTCGAAGCCTCGTGATGATGTTCCGGCGGAAATCCAGGCCCACACTTTCACCAAGGGATTCCGCGTGCACTATCCGCACGTCTCGCCGCAGACCATCCCGTTGATGACTTACAAAGGTCGGCCCAGCGAACCTGTGCCATCCATGGGCGTGCAGGCGGTGCTAGTCTGCCAAAAAAATGTCAACGCGGACGTCATTGAGCGCATTACACGTACGTTATTCGAACAACGCGCTGTGCTTTCGCAAAAGGAACCCGCTTTCTCTGCCCTAAGCGAAGCAGCTGCCCAAGCCGACCTACAGTTTCCACTGCACATAGGCGCAGAGAACTACTACCTGCGCAATGAACCGAGCTTCCTGAGGGCCAACGCCGAGTTGATTGCCCTCGCCATTACGGTGATTTTGCTAATCTGGAGTATACTGACGTGGATACGCCGCTGGTACGAGCAGCGGCGTAAAAATCAAATCGATACCTACTATCAAGCAGTTGAAGACATAATATGCCGATTACACGATGGCACTGACCTCAAGGAAATTAACGAACTTGAAAATGAGCTGCTTAAAATCCGCCAACGCGCTTCAGGTGAACTAGTGAAAGAACAATTGGCCGCTAACGAATCATACATCATCTATCAGAACATGCTCAATGGTTGCCAAACGATGCTGGTACGTATGCGTGAAAAAATTCAGGCGTCCTCCGAAAAGGACGCCTGAAGCAAATCGACAATTGGAGCCTCTTAGTCCAATCGCTTGATACTCACGTTGCGAAACTGAACCGCCGCACCGTGGCCCGCAAAGCCAAAGTGTCCCTTTGTCCTTGTGCGACCTTTGAATTTCGCAATGGGAGCCATAGGGGTTTCCACTTTGCTCAGATCGGCGTTGAGGATGGTCACTCCGTTGAGTTCCACATGGATAGTTGAACCTTTCACGGTCACCTCCTGATAATTCCATTGGCCGGGTTCCCTTAAATATCCTCGGTGCGCAGCAAACATCCCATAAGCCGATCCATGATACTGCTGGGGTTTTAGCTTTGCATAACCCGGTGCAGTATTATCGAGGACCTGCAGTTCGCACATACCGACATAAGCGGTGTCCCCACCGCCCGGGTAACGAATCGCCAATCCGTTATTGCCTCCTTTGGGAATCTTCACCTCCATGCGCACAGTGAAATCCTCATATTCCTCTTTGGTATAAATCGTTCCGCCCTTGCCCTTCTTGCAGGCCAAGGCGCCTTCTACAACCTGATAGTTGTCGACCGGCCCAGCCCAACCACTCATGTCAGATCCATTAAATATCTGCTTGAACCCCTCGGTGTTAGCTTGTGCAAGATACTCATTGGCCTCTTTTGCTTCAATTTCGCGAATGAAAACATTACGCCAGCGAATTTCTCCCCCATGTGTTTGCAACTCAATCGGGCCACGCCGAATCACCGGTTTTTGTTTCCCAAGAGGATTTTTCCGATCCCAGAAATTATTCAGCCTGGCATGCTCAACAATCAGCTTGTCATTCAGCCAAATGGTTACCCGCTCGCCGACCATAATGATCCGAAAGCTGTTCCACTGGCCAAAAGGCTTGTCAGCCAGCACCTTGGGGTCCTTGCCTGAATCACCCTTTGGATTATTCCATAAACCTCCTGAGCCCTTGTCCGCACCAATTTTCCACTTTCCCCCTTCCTCGGTATAATCCCAAATCTGAACCTGTGGTATGCCACGCAGATAGATTCCACTGTCAGCCTTAGCCACGGTTTTGTAATCAATGTGCAACTCGAAATCACCATAGTTTTTCTCCGTGCTTAGATAGAGACCGTGACCGTCATTAACCAGTTCACCTTTCTCCACGCTCCAGTGTTTATGGATGTCCTCAAGACTGGCAGCCTTTTTCTTAGCCAACGCATCCTCCTCTAGTGCCATCCATTTGGCCGGATCTTCGGTTTTGAGCCCCCACCAGCCTTTGAGGTCTTTGCCATTAAAGAGCGCCTTGAAGCCCTTGGGTGGCTGGTTCAATTCGCCGGCCGAAACCGTGAATGCCGCTAGGAGAAAAAATGAAAGGAATCGAATAGTTTTCATGGTTACAATCGTTTTGTGGAACGCGCAGATGATGACTTGCCCACCCCTGATTGCAAGCCCTACTAAAGCTCTTTTGGTTATCTAGCCAATCTTTGGCAAACTAGCCGCAGCAACCGCTTGGCCGTGGCGTTTCTCGGTTTCGTCGGGAATATGGAACTTGATCCGTGCGGCTAATTCCGGGAATTCCGAGGCCATCACTTCCTTGGATCGCTCAATAATATGCTCACCACCGGGTCCTGTGGTCACTCGACCAAGCAGCAACACGTACTCGAAATCATAAAAATCTGCGTAATGCGCCAGTGTATAGCCAAGATAAATCCCGATGGCATCGTAGATCTTGAGTGCCCGCTCATCCCCCTCCTCCATGAGCTTCTGTACAATCTTCAACTGCTCAGGCAATTTCAGTTCCTTGTCATATTCAATCCCTGAAGCGGGAAGCAGGCGCCCCACGGCTTGTTGCGAAAAATACTGTGCACCGCAGCCCAAATCACCACTCCACTCATCAGGTGGAGCAGCTGGATGCAAATCCACCGGGGCAAAGGCAAGTTCACTCAGCCAAGTGGTAATGTTACCTTCCATGTCGATGTACCCACCGCCTTCACTGGTGCCCATGGCGATACCGAGCACCCCATTCTTACCCAGAGCCATCGATCCAGCCAACGCAGTAACCTCTCCGTCGTTGATTACCTCAAGAGGAGCGTTCCATTCCTCACTGATTTTCAGGAACATATCACGCACCTTGGCATCAAAATCTTCCGGGCTCACGCCGCGAAAAAGAGAGGCCCACGTAACCTTGTTGTGCGAATAGCACCCCGCCGCACTGCCACCGATTGCATCAACCTTTGGCAAGTGTTCAGCCGCCCTTTTGAGCGAGTCCATGATACCTTCGTAGTGGTAGTCTGGATTTGGCTCGAAATAGGGATCCCATACAATCTCCTCACTAAATTTCACTTCGCCATCGACTACCGCTGCAGCCTTCCGGTCGCTGCCTCCAAGATCAAAGCCAATACGGCAACCATCCAAATGCCTCCCGATCGGGCGTGCCTGTGAATTCTCAGGTGGCAATTCCACGCAAGATATGACTTCGATTGCATGCCCATTATTCTTTAATCCAATGACATCATCATCAAACTTACCGAACTCGTTGGTGCGATAGTAATTCTGTAACTCATCCACGTACGAGTCGGCTCCGCTCAGGTGTATCTTCCACCCACCACGTTGCCACAGGAGAAATTTCACCATCCGCTCCAGATGGCGAAAGTTGTTTGTTGCCAATTCATGACCGGCAGCAAAGAGAACGGTATGATAGTGAAATACTGAACTATCGGCTTGCTCTAGGGCGATACCCACATCAACGGCCTCACCTGTATCGCGAACAGCCTTCTCGAAAGCACGGTTGACCAGAATAGCCGGGCGAAATGTGGGATGGAGTTCGGGAAGAAACTTCGGTTCGGGTAAAAGATTCACTTCAATCATTTTTTCGGGGCGCGAATCCTCTTCTGTTTAGCCAACCATTGCAAGCCAGCTTCAGGGATTATTTCATGACCACCCTGAAAAATCGTTACACGAACCGGTCCGGACTGCCTCCTGAAAAGTACCTTTTTTGCACCATAGGTTGCATCATTTACTGCCTGACCAGATAGCTCTTTGGGGACCTTGGCTGTCCGTGTGAATTCGCCAATCAATTCGGTACTAATCCGGTCTTTCTCGGCGGACAGGATATTAAAGGCTTCCAGCGAATGACTGATTGGTACGCTGCCATTATGGCCATCGGTGATCCCAGCATTAATATCCAAGTTCAACTCTTTAGCTCGTTCAAGATAGGTAATCGCGGAACGTTTCAGTCCATCCTTAAAAGCCTTACTTCCGACAACCGGCTTGCCTCCAATAGACTTTTCGATTTCACCCGCATAACGCAGCTTACGTTTGGATGTCTCCTCATGCCATTTGGTTAAATCCAATATTGGCACCCAGGCCGACACCCCTGCCCAGATTTCCGGAGCACGCCCGGCCATTAAGAGGCTTGCATAACCGCCCCCTGAAGCCCCAATGAGATAGATGCGGTTTTCATCCACCGCCGCACTTTTTTTCGCATAAGCAACTGCGCTGAGAATATCCTTCACCACCAATTCAGAACCAGTTGCTTCAGGCCTTCGATTTGGCCCGCGAAAGTTTGGATGCATAAAGATCCATTTTTTATCGATACACCACTTGGCATATGGAACACTCATTGTTTGACGGTAGTCGCTCGACCAAGTGTGCAATCCCACCAACAAAGGCAAAGCTTTACCGTTTTTTTTGGGAGCATAAAATAATGCGGGCTGTTGGGTCTGATCCGCATTGGACATATATTTTATTTCCCGAACTTGTTCAGGCCAACCCTTGGGTGCAGCAAGTGAGAACAGGGGTATTAGGATAAGGAAAAAAATAATGGGATAATTCATCGGATAACCCCCCAGATGGTGCGGATACTCGAAAAAAATGCAAACGCCAAACCCGCAGGCCGGACCATCGTACGGTCCGGCGGTTTATCTCACCCTTGCTTTCAGGACCACAAGGGCAATTCCTACGGATTTGGCGTGTTCTCCTGGGAAATCAGTCAATAAAGTCACGTTCTTAATCACGAACCACCAGCACCGGACAAGATGCCCGCTGGACCACCCTTTCAGCCGTACTTCCCAACAAGGCATGCTGCAAGCCGGTTTCTCCATGGGTGGAAATAACCACCAAATCCGACTCCACTTGCTCGGCAGTGTCGCAAATCTCCCTGCACACATTTCCTTCTCGAATCAAAAAATCTCCGTGGTATTCCTCAGGGATGATCTGCTTACCCCAACGCGTCAGTGTTTCCTTCCACTCTTTTCTGTAAGAAACAGTCCCCACTGGAACCAGCCCACCGGCAATCAGGGGTGGTTTATATGACACCACATGTATCACTGAAATAGTCGCATCAAACACTTCAGCAAACCGACAAGCATAACGAACGGCCTTCTCCGAATTGCCCGAGTAGTCTATCGGCACAAGAATCCGATTCAACCGTACCGGAGGAGCCAACTTTTCCTCCATATAATCCAAAACCACTTGGATTGACTCCGCAGTCGCTTTCATATCCTCAAAAAGCTCCAGAAAACACCTCCCCAGAAACCTCTATGAAAATCTAAAATCGAGCTCTCTAAACCGCTTTTTAATAAATGTGCAATTCGCACTCATTCTTGGCATTGCATGCTAAATGCGGGCATGATGAATCTCGTGTCACGCATTCGTATAGCCACAGTCGATGAAGTAAAGGAAGGGCAAACCATAAAGTTTTCCTTTAATCGCGAAGAAAAGCCTCAAGAAGGTTTTGTTGGAAGATATCAGGGGAAACTATTCGCGTACGAAAACACCTGTCGCCATATTCCCATCACACTCGACTATGGTGACAACCGATTCTTCGATACCAAGGGGCAATCCATTATGTGCCAAACCCACGGAGCCGTTTATGAGCCCGATACCGGCCTTTGCACGCGCGGCCCCTGTGCGGGAGCAAGCCTATACTCGCTCGAAGTACAAGAAGACAACGGTGTGCTTTGGTTTGATGAAGATAGTCTCAGCTAATGACTTCCTTCACCACTTTGCCGTGCACGTCAGTAAGGCGGTATTTGCGGCCCTGAAAGCGGTAATAGAGCTTTTCATGGTCCATGCCCAAGAGATGCATAATCGTTGCTTGCAAGTCGTGTACATGCACTTTGTTTTCTGCAACCTTGAATCCTAGCTCATCACTGGCTCCATAGGTTCCAGGTTTAGCGCCACCACCGGCCATCCATTGGGTATAAACATCCGGATAATGGTCACGCCCAAGAACCTTGCTTTTTGCAGTACGTCCCTCCCGAAAAGGAGTACGACCGAATTCGCCGCCCCACACAATTAATGTTTCATCAAAAAGGCCGCGTTGCTTGAGATCGTTAATCAGTGCGGCAATCGGTTTATCCATCGTCTTACACTTGTTGCGTAATCCGTCACCCAATCCTGTTCCCGCTCCTGTCCCGTGGAAATCCCAGCCCCAATCAAAGAGATGAACAAACCTTACGCCTTTCTCAACTAATCGGCGGGCTAATAGGATATTATTGGCCAAACTTCCGGCACCCGGCTTGGCTCCATAAGCATCCAGTATATGCTTGGGCTCCTTCGAAATATCCATCACCTCCGGAACACTTGCCTGCATTCGAAAAGCCATCTCGTACTGTGCAATCCGTGTGATGGTCTCAGGACTACCCAGCTCCTTGGCCTGCAAACGATTAAGATCATTCAATGCATCCAGACTTTTTCGACGCAGATCGCGGCTCATTCCCTTGGGGTTGGACACATATAAAACAGGATCACCCTTAGAGCGACATTGCACTCCTTGAAACACACTGGGTAGGAACCCACTGCCAAAGGAGTTTTTGCCGCCATTGGGCTGTACTCCGCTGGAAATCAAGGCCACAAAGCCTGGAAGATCCTGGTTGGCACTTCCCAATCCATAAGTAACCCACGAACCCATACTCGGGCGGCCTTCACGGGCACTCCCGGTATAAAGCAGGAGCTCAGCCGGAGCGTGGTTAAACTGATCGGTGGTCATGGACTTAATGAAAGAGATATCATCAACCTGCTTGGAGAGCTCCGGCAATGCATCACTCATCCATGCGCCTGTTTGACCATACTGGGCAAACTTATGCGGCGTCCCCATCAGCTTCGGTACTCCTGAGGTAAAGGCAAAACGCCTGCCCTTCAAATACTCATCCGGACAATTTTCACCATCACGCTTCTGGAGTTGGGGTTTAAAATCATACATATCCAGTCCGGGAGGAGAACCGGTCATATGTAGGTAAATCACACTTTTAGCCTTGGGAGCAAAATGCGGTTTGCGGGTTTTAAATGGTTGGGTCGGGTCAAACGCTACATCTGCAGCAACCTCCTGAGCCCCACCCATCAGAGAAGCAAAAGCTGCAGCACCCAAACCCATCCCGGCCTGTCCTAAAAACTGTCGGCGGGTGTGATGTAAAATATGCTCTTGAGCTAAATCCATTATCTTTTAGTAGGCTAACGTTTCATAAACATTTCGTCGAGATTCAAGAGGACATTGCCCACCACGGCCCAAGCAGCCAACTCTTCAGTCTTCATGCCAGCTGGCAATGGGCCCAGTGGGTCGGTTGCCATCATTTTTGCCGCAGCAGCATCCTTTTGATAATCAGCAAGTAATTCGGTGTAGAGCGCAACAAGGCGGCTGACCTCAGCACGCTTTGGCGGGCGTGCAAGGCAGAGGTTAAGCCCAAAGGAAACGCGCTCGTGTGGCGTGGCACCACCCTCTTTGACCATTCGACGAGCCAAAGCCTGTGAAGCTTCCACATAAACTGGATCGTTCATTGTAACCAACGCCTGCAGGGGAGTGTTGGTCGGAACACGCCTCACGGTACAAACATTACGATTGGGCGCATCAAAAGCAGCCATGGAGGGATATGGATTGGTGCGGCGCCAATGCGTGTAAATACCACGTCGATATTTATCTTCACCCCCACTGGTTTTCCAATCCATCCCCGGCCCAAAAGCAGCAGACACACCAAAACTGGGTTGATAAGGTTTCACGGGTACTCCATACATTTTACTGCTTAAAAGGCGACTAACAAACATAGCCTGATCTCTAATCATCTCTGCGGTCAGTCTCAACCGGGGCCCACGGGCATAAAATCGGTTGGCTGGATCATTCTCAATATGTTCAGCCGTAGAGAGTGAGTTTTGACGATAAGTGGCACTGGTAACTAATAATTTCACAAAAGCCTTGGTATCCCACTTGAGCCGAACCAATTCAGTAGCCAGCCAATCAAGGAGTGCCGGATGAGTGGGCAGTTCACCCTGACTTCCAAATTCCTCGCTGGTACGAACTATGCCGCTGCCGAAGATGGACTCCCAATAACGGTTGGCTATAACGCGGGCCGTAAGAGGATTGCGTTCATTCAAAATCCATTTAGCCAAAGTCAAACGATTGATCTTTTTACCTTTTGTGGGCACCTCAAATACTGCCGGCACTCCTTCATAAACGCGTTTATCCTTAACCTGATAGTTCCCACGTAATTGGATATGTGTCTGGCGCGGCTTAGCCATTTCTCGCATAACTGGCACTGTCGTTGTGCCTTTCATTCCTTCCAGTTGCTTTTTAGCCGCTGCCAATTCCTTTGCCTTGAACTGCGTACGTGGGTTATTTGCAGCAAAATAGTCCTTGAGCCTTTTTTCGTGAGCCTCTTTGCGGGAAGCAGAAGGGAGTTTTAGGATGTTGAACACATCCTTGGGCAACGCATTCTCAAGCTCGGCCACCGGGGAAGTCGTCAGTGCTACTTTTATCTTCTCATTGTTATAATCCTTTATGACCGACTCAAGAATATCACCATCCTTTACATCAACCGGTTTTGCCAAACGGAGTAAACCATTCAACTTTGAGTGAGGCAGTGGAACAAAAGGTAATAACCTTGCCCCATCCAGTGCGTAGTCGACATTAACCTTAAAGACTTGGTTGGATTCTTTTTTCCAAACTGGTTTTCTGCTTTCATCAAAAATCTCCACCCGATGAGCTTTCAGTCGATCGGCCAACCCCGCCCCCAGACGGTTCCACAGCGCCAATTTCTCAATCGGCACCTCTTTACCCAAATCGACCTCCCACCAGGGGTTGTTTTCCTGGGCGGTGTGGGTCGTGGATTTCTTTTCATAATTGCCATCGGTATTTCCATCGTTACCGTACTTGGCCGGGCCAGAAAATGCCGTTGTACTCTGACTGGCTTTACCTTTTGGAGCCACGTTTTGACCACCGCTAAACACCTGCACCTCAGCCAGATGTAGAAACACATTATTACCAACATTGGTCACCCTTACGAAACGGCCTTTGAGGCTCTTCTCACCCTTTGGCCTGAGCTTGATTGTCAAACGACCCGCATCTACTCCATCAACCTGGACACCCGTTATTTTTCCAGAGGACAGGTTTGCCTTATACATCCCCTTTTCAACAGCAGTCTCCAATGCAGTTGTCTGCAGTGGTTTTTCAAATGATTTAGTCCAGGCATCAAACCCATCTAAAGCAGTTGCCTTAAGGTGATCTAATTCCTTCTGAAGACCGACGATTTTTAACTCAGCTTCTGTACGTTTCTTTTTCTGTTCTTCCGAAAATATAGTCACTAAAGGGCTTTCATTCCTGCGGTCTGCATCCTCGCTATTATTAAAAATCGCAAACATTTTGAAGTACTCTTCCTGACTTAAAGGATCGTACTTGTGATCGTGACATTGAGCACACGCCATCGTGGTGCCCATCCACACCTGCATGGTGGTGTTTACCCGGTCCACGACCGCCACGTTGCGAAATTCCTCATCGGCGGTTCCACCTTCGTTGTTAGTCTGGGTATTGCGATGAAAGGCGGTGGCAATGAGTTGGTCATTGGATGGATTGGGCAACAAATCTCCGGCAAGCTGATGAGTGGTGAATTCATCAAAAGGCATGTTACGGTTGATGGCTTTAATGACCCAATCCCTGTAAGCCCATATTGTTCGGGGTTGGTCATCGGCATAACCGGTGCTATCGGCATAACGCGCCAGATCCAACCACTGTCTGGCCCAATGCTCGCCATAGGCAGGTTTAGCCAGCAATCGGTCGATTAGTTTCCCATAAGCCTCTGGAGATTTATCCTCTACAAAATCTTTCACTTCTTCCGATGCAGGAGGAAGACCTGTAAGATCCAGTGAAGCACGTCTAATGAGTGCGTATTTATCTGCCTCACGCGAGGGTTCCCAGTCACGCTTTTCCAATTGCGCCAAAACAAAGCGGTCGACTTCATTGCGACTCCACTTTGTGTTTTTGACTGCGGGTAACTTCTCACGCACGGGGCGCACATAAGACCAGTGTGGTTGATATTCAGCACCTTCAGACACCCATTGCTTTAATACTGCCTTTTGTTCTGCCGACAAGGAGAGCTTGGACTCCCTGGGAGGCATCATTTCGTCAGGATCATCGGATAAGATGCGATAGATAAGCTCACTTTCTTCTACATCTCCTGGCTTGATTGCAAAGAGTCCATCCTTCCTTTCTGAAACAGCTGATTCCCGCACATCCAACCGCAACTTGGCCTTACGGGCATTAGCATCAGGACCGTGGCAGGTATAACAATTTTCTGAAAGAATCGCGCGAACGTCGCGATTAAAAGAAATCTTTTTCGGTGCTGCGGTGACTGGACCTGAGACCAAAAAACAACCAATCAAAATGAACAAAGCCCTGTTCATGACAAAAGCAGATTGTGAAGCCCTATGAAGGCCCTGTAAAGATTGGATGACAACCGAACACCCGGAATTCAGTATTAAGCCAGAATTCCCTTCACAAGTTTACCATGAACATCGGTCAATCGATAACGGCGACCCTGAAACTTGTAGGTGAAGCGTTCGTGATCGATCCCCAATAGATGCAATAAAGTCGCCTGAAAATCATGCACATGAACTCGATCTTTCACCGCGTTTACCCCCAAGTCATCACTGGCACCATAGGTCATACCCGGTTTCACTCCACCACCAGCCATCCAAACCGTGAAAGCGTAAGGATGATGATCACGGCCCCATTTTTTCCGGTTATTAAAGTCCCCCTGCAGGAATGGCGTTCGGCCGAATTCACCTCCCCAGATAACCAGCGTATCATCCAATAAACCGCGTTGCTTTAAATCCGCAATCAACCCAGCACTGGGCTGATCGGTGTCGCGGCATTGATTGTAGAGTTCGGTAGTCACACTACCATGCTGGTCCCAACCTGCGTGCATCACTTGTACAAACCTCGTGCCTCGTTCAATCAAGCGTCGGGCGGTTAAACAATTGTAAGCGAAAGACCCCCGTTCTTTGACTGCTGGACCATATAGATCCAGTACACTCTTTGGCTCAGAAGATAAATCTGTTAGCTCTGGCACGCTCGTCTGCATCCGATACGCCATTTCATATTGAGATATGCGCGTGAGAATTTCAGGATCTCCAAACTCTGCATAACGCATTTGGTTTAGTTTAGATAAATCATCCAACATGCCACGTCGCTGTTGCCCTGTAATACCTGAAGGGTTTTTTAAATAAAGCACCGGGGCACCTCCGGCACGGAACTTAACACCTTGAAAACGAGAAGGCAGGAAACCGCTACTCCAGTAAAAATCATAAAAGATCTGACCGCAGGTTGTCCCCTTGCTTACGCTGGTCATCACCACAAAAGACGGAAGGCTATCAGTGTCACTGCCCAACCCGTAACTAAGCCACGCTCCCATCGTAGGTCGTCCTGGCATTTCGGCACCGGACATAAAGAATGAAATCGCCGGCGCATGATTTACCTGCTCAGTATACATGCTTTTAATGAAGCAGATATCATCTGCCACCTTGGCAACATGGGGCATAAAGTTGCTAACCCATGCACCACTCTGTCCGTGCTGTTTAAAAGGTTCGATGGGGCCTAACATCAGCTTACCCTGTGGATTACCGGTCATCGTACTAAAACGTTTGCCTGCCACATAATCCTTGGGCACTGGCTTGCCGTGCAACTGCTGCTGCAAAGGCTTGTAATCGTACAAGTCAGTGTGTGTAGGCGCCCCATTCATGAAGAGATAAATCACACGTTTTGCTTTAGGGGCGAAATGCGGGAGATTGCCCAAACCCCCGAAAGCCCCACCGGTCTGCCCTGCCAAGCCATCCTGCTGCAATAGACTACCCAGTGCTGCCGCGCCAATACCGGTTGCCGACCGTCCGAAGAACTGACGGCGATTAACCATGAGTTGGGATTCAGTAATGGGATTTAAGTCA
Organism: Verrucomicrobiota bacterium; assembly: GCA_030747505.1. Lineage (GTDB taxonomy): Bacteria > Verrucomicrobiota > Verrucomicrobiia > Limisphaerales > UBA1100 > UBA1100. The sequence continues at coordinate 43,916 of JASLKQ010000017.1, forward strand.
TTCACGGGTAATTACTTCATCAAGATTCAAAATCAAATTACACAAAACCGTGTAAGCGGCATGCTCGGCAACGGGAAATTTATCATTTCTGACATGTTCGCCAACCTTTAAGAGCGCCTGAGCTGCCTCATTGTTGTCACTGTAATTCCGGCGAAGTTGATTCAGTCTGTTCTTTAAAACAGTCACCTCATCATCACTGGGTGAACGTGTAGTCGCGAGACGAAAAGCGTACGCGATACGCCCGGTGTCAATTACACCTCCCTCATTGAGAACGCGCTGAGCCATAGCACGAGCGGCCTCCACATAAGCGATATCATTCAAAGTAATCAGCGCATGCAACGGAGTATTGGTGCGGGCACGGCGCACTTCACACGTTTGCCTTTTGGCTTCATCAAAGAACATTGTAGGCCCAACAATGCGCCGCCAAAAGGTGTATAAACTTCGCCGGTACAGTGCCTCGCCTTTGTCCCGTGAATAACGTTTTTTTCCAAACGTACTCTCAGCCCACACTCCATCGGGCTGGTAAGGTTTGACTGATGGACCGCCCTGTTTTTCCACCAGCAAACCACCCACATACAAGGCCTGATCTCGAATCATCCATGAGGGCAAACGATAACGCGACATACGTGCGAGTAGGCGGTTATTCGGATCGCGTTCACGCAAGGCTGGTGTAACTACTGAGCTCTGACGATAGGTGGAGCTCAATACAATGCGCCGATGTAATGCCTTTAGGTCCCACCCGCTTTTAACAAATTCAAGTGCCAACCAGTCCAAAAGCCCGGGATGACTGGGGCGTTCGCTTTGCACACCAAAATCCTCAGTGGTTTTGACAAAACCGGTGCCGAAAAACTGCTGCCAAATACGGTTCACTGTCACCCGAGCAGTCAAAGGATGCTGTTCATCCACCAGCCACACTGCCAATCCCAACCGGTTGCGTGGCGCACTCTTGGGTAATTTCGGAAGGCTGGCCGGTGTGTTACTGGAAACCACAATATCTGTCGGCTTATTATAGATACCACGGGTGAGCACACGCGTTTCGCGCTTAGTGCCATCGCGCATCACCATTACCTTGGGGAAACTCTTACGCAAATCATTGATTCGCTTCTGTGCGCTTTCGGTTTCTGTCTGTAGTTTCTTCAATTCAGAATCATTTTGACTGTACTCACGCGCGATCAATTCCTTCATCTCTTTACTCCTTTGATCGGGCTTTGTCTTTAAAGCTTTGGTGAGGTCACTAGTCCCAAAACCGGGATTTTCTGAGTCGGAAACCGAAATACGAAATCTCCCCATCACATGCTGCTTGGCTGAGTGGTTGAACTTCAACTGGAAGATCAACCGTGCGTCCGGCCTGAGTTTCAATGGCTCACCTAAAGTGAAAATTGCTGTGTGCGGCCTCTTAACTCCTTTGGGGCCTGGCCATACCCCCCAGCCACTGCCTACGTTATTATCGATAGCTTGTTTTACATCCAAACCGCCCTGATTAAATGTTGCACGCGCTCCAGTTAGTTTCACTTCGCGAGGCTCCCGGTCAGGTTCCTCTAGGATTAATTGGATGTCAGTGAGTACAAAGTTTCCTCCCTTTACACGGCTTAAACCACCCGAAGGCAAGCTGGTGTGCTGCAAGGCTTCCAGTCGTACATGCCGAAAACTGGAGGTCGGAATTGCTGTCTGCAAAGAATACTCGTCCTGATCAGGCAACTTACCCTTGGCCAACACAGACCGATCTTCCTGCAAATCCAGTGTCTGGTTTTTGGCTCGGGCCGCCACAGGTCGCAATATTTCCCAAGCAGATACAGAATCCTGCTTTAAACGTTTTACTTCCCACGCTGCCTGCCCTTCCTGCAACTTGGCCCGCCGCTTCTCAATCGCTTTACCGTGACCAGCGATTTTCTGCTCAAGGGCGGCAATCTCCTGCTTCTGCACTGACGTACCCACTTGCATATTGGGAGCCATCGCCGGATCGCCGCCGCCGCCATTCACCGGTGTTTGGTTAAAGAAGGAATAAAGGCTGTAGTAATCCTTCTGGCTAAGTGGATCGAATTTATGGTCATGACAACGGCAACAAGTTAGAGTCAGCCCCATCCATACCGTTCCCACCGTCTCGGTTTGGTCGAACACATACTCCACGCGGTTTTCTGCTGCTATACGACCGCCTTCACCATTAATCATGTGGTTACGATTGAAACCCGTGGCAAGAATCTGCTCTTCAGTTGCATTAGGTAATAAATCACCGGCAATCTGTTCCACGGTAAAATCATCATAAGGTTGATTGGCATTAAAAGCGCGGATCACCCAATCACGCCATGGCCACATCGTACGCTCGCGATCACCTTGATAACCGTTGCTGTCTGCATACCTAGCTGCCTCCAGCCAATCCCATGCCATGCGCTCGCCATAACGTGGTGAAGCCAATAGCCGGTCCACCACCTTCTCAAAAGCTTCGGGCGACTTATCTTTTTGGAAGGCATCCACTTCCGCCAATGTGGGCGGCAGACCCGTGAGATCCAAAGTCAAGCGGCGCAGCCACGTGATGCGGTCCGCCGCCTTGGAAGGCTTCAATCCTTCCTGCTCCAGTCGCGCTAAAATAAAGGCATCAATCCCATCACGCGGCCAATCGGCCTGCTTCACCTTCGGTACTGTCACCGGTTTGGGTGTTTCATAAGCCCAATGCTTGCCCCACTTCGCCCCGGCATCGATCCAAGCCTT
>JASLKQ010000180.1 GCA_030747505.1 Verrucomicrobiota bacterium
CCTTTGTCTCTCTTGCCAAACCGCATCACCCCAAGGACCAACCGATGCATAAAATGGTTCGCGCCCCCCTGCGGGCCATGTTCAGTTCGCCACAGTTTCTCTTTCACGCCGGCCAACCCGGCCCGCTGGACGATCACGCACTGGCCAGCCGACTTTCGTATTTCCTTTGGAAGACGTTACCCGATGACGAACTGACCCGCCTCGCCAAGGAAAAGAAACTCACCCAACCCAAGGTGCTCGCCGCGCAGGTCGAGCGCATGCTGGATGATCCGCGCTCGAACCGATTCATCAATGACTTTCTCGACGGTTGGTTGCACTTAAGCGATATCGACGCCACCACACCGGACCCAACCCTGTACCCTGAGTACGACAATGAATTGCGCCAAGCCATGCTCGCTGAAACACGGCTTTTCCTACGCGAACTGCTGGCGAAGAATCTTCCTGCCCGCAATTTCATCAAGTCTAACTTCACTTTCCTAAACCGTCGCCTCGCCCGGCATTACGGCATTGGAAAAATTCCCGGCGAAGAAATGCGGCGCGTGAAGCTTCCCGCCAACAGCCCACGAGGCGGACTCATGACGCAGGCCAGCATCCTGAAGGTCACCGCCAACGGCACCCTCACCTCGCCCGTTAAGCGCGGGCACTGGGTGCTTGCCTCGCTCCTCGGGACGCCGCCCCAACCGCCGCCTCCAGTTGATGCCATTGAGCCCGATATCCGTGGCGCGGTGACCATTCGGGAAACCTTGGCCAAACATCGCGAAGTAAAGTCCTGCGCCAATTGTCATCAACACATCGATCCGCCCGGGTTCGCACTGGAGAGCTTTGATCCGATCGGAGGGTTCCGCCGACGCTATCGCACCCCCGGTAAGGGTGACTGGCCCATAGAGCGGCACCTTGCGGCACACCACATGGGGCGCCCTCTCTACCGTTGGGGCCTTCATGTGGATTCCACAGGCACGACTGCGGATGGAAAAACATTCAATGACATCCGCCACTTCCGGGACCTGTTACTGTGGCACGAGGAACAGGTTGCCCGCAATTTCGTGTCCCAACTGATCACCTATGCCACCGGTGCGGAAGTGCAGTTTGCCGACCGCTCGGAAGTAGAACGCATCCTCGCCGTCAACAAAACAAAAGGGTATCCTGTCCGAGACCTGTTCCATGCCGTGGTGCAAAGCAGATTATTTTTAAACAAATGAAACTAAACCGAAGAACCTTTTTACAAAGCACCGGAGTAGCAATGGCGTTGCCGTGGTTGGAATCGATGCAACCGGCATGGGCCAAGGAACAGGCGCCGCCGAAACGGATGGTCTTCATTTGCAACACGCTCGGCCTGCACGCGCCGGCGTTGTTTCCGAAAAAGACGGGGACCAACTACGAGCTGACCGATTATCTGAGCATCATCAAGGCACACCGGAAAGATTTCACCCTCTTCTCCGGGCTTTCCCATCCGGGACAAGGTGGCGAACACCTTTGCGAGATGACTTGGCTCAGTGCCGCGCCCAATCCCGGTATGGACGGCTTCAAAAACTCGATCTCAGTCGACCAATATGCTGCCGGCAAACTCGGTTATGTCACGCGGTTTCCGTCCGTGTCACTCAGCAGCAACAATACCAAAAAAAGCCAATCCTATACCAATAGCGGGGTCATGGTTCCGGCTGAATACCGGCCTTCACGGTTGTTTGCAAAAATGTTTTTAGAAGGCAAACCCAAGGAGGTCGCGCGGCAAAAACAAAAGCTCGCCGAGGGCCGCAGTGTGCTGGACGAGTTGCTCGACCAAACCCGCGTGCTACTCAAAACCGCACCAGCGGCTGACCGAGAACGATTACAGGAATATTTTGATTCGGTCCGCACCGCTGAGAATGACCTCGCCGAGGCACAGGCGTGGATCGACCGTCCCAAACCTCAGGTTGAGGCCCAAGCGCCACTAGATATCTTTGACCAAACCGATCTCATTGGTCGAATTCGGCTGTTGCTCAATCTTGTACCGCTCATTGTACAAACCGATTCCTCGCGTGTGATCAGCATTGTCATCCAACACAACCATGGTATGCCACAGATCGAGGGGGTCGATTCCGAGCACCACAACCTCTCGCATCATGGGCGTGACCCCAAGCGCATCGAGCAATTGCTCAAGATCGAACGCGCCATCATGGGTTGTTTCGACGAATTCCTGAACACAATGAAAAACAAGCGCGAAGCAGGTGGCACCTTGCTCGATAACACGCTTACCTTACTCGGCAGCAATCTTGGCAACGCTAGCGCGCATGACCCACGCAACAACCCCATCCTGCTCGCCGGCGGAGGCCTTAAACACGGCCGTTACCTTGCGCACGACGCCAAGAACAATACCCCGCTCTGCAATCTATTTGTGCACTTGCTTAACCAAATGAGCATCAACACCGAAAAATTTGCCAGCAGCACCGGTGAATTAACGCTTTAAATAAGATGAAAATACTACTGACTATTCTGGCCCCACTTTTGGGCCTTTCACTCGCAACAAGTGCCGCCGATTTTGACAAGGCCAAGGCCTCCAACTGGCATCACTGGCGTGGACCCAATGCCACCGGAGCCTCTGCCACCGCCAAACCGCCAACAAACTGGAGTGAAGACAAAAATATCCAGTGGAAGATCCCCATTGATGGATATGGTAGTGCCTCGCCCATCATATGGGGCAACAAGGTTTTTATCCTTACAGCCATCAATACCGGAAAAATCGACCCATCCCTTCCCAAACCGGAAGACCAACCCAAGCGCATCTTCGGTATCACCCACCCCAATACTGAATACAAATTTGTCGTTATGTGTCTGGATCGTAAGACTGGCAAGACTCTCTGGCAGCAGGTTGCCAGCCGGCTGATTCCTCATGAGGGCACGCACGGGGATAACAACTTTGCTTCAGGCTCACCCACCACTGATGGAGAACGGCTCTACTGCTGGTTCGGTTCAACCGGGCTCTTTTGCTATGATCTCAATGGAAAAAAACTGTGGGAACGCCCCATGAGTAAAGCCTACATGGGAGCAAGCCTGGGTGAAGGGTGCTCGCCTGTGGTTCATGATGGTAAACTTATCCTTGTACGGGATCACGTTCGTCAGTCCTACATTGAGGTATTGGATGCCAAAACAGGAAAAATGCTCTGGAAAGAAAATCGTCAGGGCGGAAATGGCTGGTCCACCCCAACTGTGGTTAAACACAGTGGGAAAACACAGATCATCACCACTGCCTCAGGCAAAGGACGTGGCGGCCGACTGGTTGAACCGGGTAAAGTCATTAGTTACAACCTCCAGAGCGGCGAAATCATATGGCAATGCGGCGGGCTTACCGATAACGCCATTCCCTGCCCGGTGGTGGATGGCAATGCAGTGTATTGCATGACCGGTTATCAGGGTTTTTCTCTGCTCGCCCT
>JASLKQ010000181.1 GCA_030747505.1 Verrucomicrobiota bacterium
AAATCGGGTTTGCCACGGTAAGAGTGTGGGGGGATCGTAGGTTTCCAGATAATCAGCCCCACCCTTGTTTTCATGGGTCTTGGTAAGCCAGGGATTCCAGTCCATACATGTTTTAAGCGTGAGAGGTTTGAGTGTTCACCTGCTTTTGCGCCAGTATTCGCAAATCACGGCGTATTTTGGTCATTCCGGCATCGTGCTGGTAAAGCGATTCACGTGTACGGGCGTTGTCCTGCATGGCTTCGAGCACCACGCGATCTTGTTCCAGCACATCCCAGTGTAGGCCCTCAAGCCGATTTTTGTAAAGAAACCTCCAAGTGTCGCGCTCCCATCCGGAGACCTTGCGTACTCGCCAGAAATAAACCTGACAGACCTGCTCTGTCACTGGAGTGACGAAACCAATGATTGTGAAATTTCCACCCGGCCCTGCGTTCTTACGGTAGGGGATTGCCAGGCGCATCCAGAATGTTCCGGTATCCGCAAACTCCACCCAGTCGAAATTGACACCACGCTGGTTTTCCTTCTCAAACATCCAGCCCTGTCCGGTTTCGGATAATCGCATTTGTGCTGATTTATCGCCTGTCGACATCGAGTGCGATTTCGCATGGAGATAGGCACCGTGCATCGGGTCCATCACGTTGTCAATGGCGTAGCGGTAGTTACAGCGCCAGAGCGCGGTGCTGAGGAAACTGCCGTAAGCATCGTCCGTGAGTTCTTCCGGTAGTTGAAGCTTCACGGCATCGGGCTGCTGCTCATCCCCAAAATACGCAAAGATCGCCCCCTGCACTTCATGAGTTGGATAACTCCGTACCATGCACTTGCCCTCCATCGGACATTTTTCCATAGCAGGAACACGGATCACCTCGCCTTCGTGGTTCACCTCTACGCCGTGATACCAGCAGGCAAGACGATCTCCCAAATTCCATCCCAGGGACAGTCGCGCCCCTCGATGCGGGCAGCGATCCTCAATCACGTGCGGTATTCCGGACTCATCACGCCAAATCGCCAGATTTTCACTCAGCCGAGTGACACCTAATGGGTTTTCCTGCACCATCCAGCTCGGTGCAACCGGATACCAACGTTGGCGCAACCCAAGGTTGAGCAATTTCTCCACGTCCTCGCGACTTGCTTTGTTCACCGTCAATTCTCCCTGTTCTATCATGTATTCTGATTTGTTCCAATGCTTTTGTTTCACATAAGAAACATTGTTTTAAAAATAGTACACGGATTTTTGAGAAGCGCAACACTTTTTTAAGGGAAAAGTTTTTCACCTAATTGAATGTTTTCCGGTATTAATAAAACTCCCCGTATCCTCTAAGTACAATACAGATCGAATTCTCTTCAGGCCTGATGGGTTGGAACCAGAGACTTACTTCGAAGCGCTATTTGCCGGTCAATCAGCAAATGCATCATCGCCATTTTCTGCGATGTTGCAGCAGGATCAGCCCAAAGGTTATCCAACTCATCCGGATCCTCGCCAAGATTAAAAAGCTCTCCAAGATCAGACCCTTCAAAAACGCTCATCCGCCAACTGTCATGAACGAGCGACCAAAAAGCGGTACGCCCATCGTCCGATGCCATCACTAAGCCGGAATCCTCGATTAGTACAGGTAAGTTTTTGACATCATCAGCCAAAAGATCACGACCTTGAATTCCATACGGGACTTTCAGACCCGCTTTTTGCAGAAGCGTGGGCGCAAAATCGATCGCACTACCTTGAATTCCCGTGACGTCCGTCCCACGATTTATCGGATCGGACCAGATCAGCGGTACACGGATCAGCCCGTGACTGTGAACCCCCCCTTTAAGAACGGTGCCATGATCACCCATATAGTCGCCGTGATCTGACATGTAGATGATATTGGTGTTTTCGGATTGACCAATATTCTTCAGAGCTTGCATCACAACACCAACTTGTTCGTCAATCATGGTGATCGTACCGTAATTCAATGCGATCATGCGGCGCATGGCCTCATCATCAGTATGAAATGGCCAGAACTCATCGGGTTTTTCCGCGCCAATTTCATAAATCCGCTGAATATGGTTAGGTAAATCGCTTCTGGCGCTGGTTCGATGACCAAAACTTTTTGGCAGCGGGATGTCTGCAGGATCATAAAGATCAAAATACTGACCTGGGGGTGTAAATGGGTGGTGAGGATCTGGAAAAGACACGACAAGAATGAATGGAATGTCGTCCTGTTCCTCCAGAAATTTGCAAGCCTGCTCACCAACATATGACGTTGGATAATGTTCCTCGGACAGTGCTGTGCGCCAGATTTGTGGCGTTTCCGGTGAACCGTCTTCCAACGCTCCAGCCCGCCCGCGTGGGTCTGACGCACCAGCCAGTTTGTCTTTCAGCCAGCCAGAATAGTGTCCCTCAACCTGGTCACCGTGCCCAATGCACAAGCGAACGTGATCAAATCCATAGTAGGGAAGTGGTAATTCCTTATTAGGGTTCTTGATCCAGCTTGTTCGAATTTCACACTCATATTCAAAACCCCACCGTTGCGATCTTAAGGCCAGGTTGTAGGGCCCGTTTGGTTCTTTGCCTTTCCCATTTGATTTAGGTAACTTTGCCCCAATCGGTGAGACGTTCTGAAAGTGTGCTTTGCCCACAAGACCAGTTCGATAACCACTAGATCGCAAGACATCCGCGTACGTCGTGCAATCCAAGCCGAGTGGTATACCGTTTTGCCTGCACCCATTGACCGATGTCAACTGCCCCGTTGCAAGTGCTGCACGGTTTGGTTGGCAAATTGGATTTGCCACATAGAAATTTTCAAACCGTGTTCCACGATTGGCAATAGCATCGATATTTGGAGTTCGTACGATGTGATTCCCATAGCAACCTAAATGATCAGCCCTTTGTTGGTCTGTCATAAAAACAATGAAGTTAGGTCGTTCATTCATTTGAACATCAGATCCACTGGATATGTCACAATTTCGGGAATAAAGAAGAGCAAGAGGATTGCAATAAAGTCACAAATGACGAAGGGCATAGCGGCTCCGTAAATATCACCCATTGTTGTGCCTTTTGGTGCCACACCTTTCATCACGAATAGAGCCGCACCAAATGGAGGCGAGGTCGCACCAGTTTCAATAGCAACCAAATACATCGCCGCGAACCAAATCGGATCGAATCCAAACTGTATCACGATGGGAATAAATATCGGCAACGTGATAAGCATTATGGGCAAAGGCCCCATAACCATGCCCATCAAAATCACGAGCATGATCATCAAGAAAACAATGGCTTCATTGGAGATATCAATCGACATCACGGCATCAATCATGCCGTAGGTTGCGCCAGTGAAGGCCAAGAGCTGCGAAAACGTTATGGCCCCAGATATGATCAGCAATACCATCACCGAA
>JASLKQ010000182.1 GCA_030747505.1 Verrucomicrobiota bacterium
GACCTCAGGGATGGTCACCTGCATTCGGGCTGCCAGTTCGTGGTTGGCAATCGCCGATTCGAGGGCGTCGATACTTCCGGCCGTATCCCGATTCAGCTTCTGGGCTAAGCGCCGTTTGATCTGCTGTGCCCGATCGAATTTCTCGTTCGGTCTTACGTTAGCCAGCGGTGTGCCGATGACGTTCAACAGGTTGCCACGGTGGGTTGCAGGCAGAAAGCCATTGGAGAAATTGTCCAGACCACCGGCGGGTATGTGACCGCCATTGAGTACAAGGTAGCCGGGAAGATTTTCGTTCTCACTGCCCAGCCCGTAGGTCGCCCATGCGCCCATGCTCGGCCGGCCCTGCAGGCCCAATCCGCTGTGCATGTAGTAACAGGCGGTGGCGTGCTCCGGGAAATTGGAGGTCATTGACCGAATGATTGCCAGCTCGTCGGCCAGTTCGGCCATGTGGGGAAACAGGTCACTGATCCAGGCCTCGCATTGTCCGCGTTGCTTGAACGCCCAGGGGGATTTCATCACCTTTCCTACATTTCCAAACTGAGTGGCCTCAATCTTACCGATGACCTTGCGCGGATCCTTCCCGTGATGCTTGGTCAGCATCGGTTTGTAATCGAAGGAGTCGACCTGGGAAACCCCGCCCTCCATGAACAGGAAGATCACATTCTTTGCACTCGGCCGGTAATGTGGAATCACCGGCGCTCCATACAAGCCTGCCAGAGCCAAGCTTCCGAAGCCGAGCGAAGCCTTCTGCAGAAAATTGCGCCGACTAATAAAGGGATGCTTCATTTCAGGTAGATAAAATCGGTCATGCTGTAAAACGAATGGCAAAGATCGCGCCAGGCCTCATGACCATTGGGATCGCCCCCATACAATTCGGTAAACGCAGTGAGGGCCTCAAGGCAGGATGCCAATTCGCCATCGCTGGGCGGTCGGGCAAAGGCCTCGGCATACATTTTCCGGATGCGTTCGGGCGCAGAATCCTGTTCCTCTATTATCCGTTTAGACCAGAGGCTGCTCTGCTCATATAAAAAGCGGTCATTCATCAAGGCTAGCGACTGGCCGGCAACGTTGGTGACATCTCGTTTGCCCATGGTGGTGAAGGGGCCAGGGAAATCGAAAGTCAGCATGAGGGTCGGTATGAAGTTGCGCCGCAGCGCAGTATAAATGGATCTTCGACCGGCGCCGTCCAGGGGTCCACTCTTTTTGGGGCTGCCACGACCGACAACAAATTCGGTCAGGTGAACCGGGATTGGCTTGCCTCCTACTGTTCGGTCCAGTCGGCCCGAAATGACAAGCGCCGAGTCGCGAATCGCTTCCGCTTCGAGTCGTCGTAAAGGCATGCGGTGCAACCATCGATTGTTCGGATCCTTTTCCGCATAAACCGGATCGGCCGCAGTGCTCGACATCCCGAAGGTTTTGGTCAGCACAATTCGTTCAATGAAAGATTTGAGCGAGTGCGAGTGGTTCTTTTCGAATTCGACAGCCAGGTAATCGAGCAGGTCAGGATGACTTGGCCGCTGTCCCAGCCAGCCGAAGTTGTCCGGTGTGGACACTATTCCGCGACCGAAGAGCTGATGCCAGATTCGGTTGACCATGACCCGTGAGGTCAACGGATGATCCTTTGCGGTGAGCTGCCGGGCGAGCTCCAGACGTCCGGGGCTTCGGTTTTGCAACGGGGCCATAGCAAGAAGTTCAGGTAGATTTCGCCCGACGCGTTCCCCGGGTGATTGGGGACTGCCTCGTTTGAGGATGTGCTCATCCACCCCGGTGCCTCCCCACGAGCTGACCGCCAGCCGTGATTCCCATCGTGCTTCTTTAGCCAGGTCATCAAGGGCTGATTGACAGGACTTTAATAACTCGCTGGGGATATTCACTTTTCCAAGTTTGAGCAACCACGCTATATGGGGCACGTGCCGGGCTTCCAGCCTGCCATCATCCAGATCATCGAGCGCCTGGTGTAATTCTTTTCGGTCCACCGACTTCTTCTTTCCCGGATCCTGCTTCGGGGTTCCTCCATCAATGACTTGAAGGAGCTCGAAAGGCGCATCGCCAACCGGAGAAATTTCGAAGTGAACGCGCTGGCCAACATAACGCTTGAGATTGTGTCCGATCCACTGTGGTGCGTCGCCTTTTGCCTCCACCGTTTTGGCCAGGGTTCCGTGCAGGGGGCCGGCAGAAAGAGCTTGGCTGACTGCGGCATACACCGTCGCCTTTCCTCTAATTAGGTAGTAAACTTGGCCCGAGGTTAGGGTAACGGTTGGGGTACGAATTGTTTTACCCGCTCGCGACAACCCATTCAACAACCCTCCGGGATCGTTTTCACTGTCGACGTTCTTGAGCCCGTTCCAGAAGGGATCACGAATCGCGCCTCCGTTACGGGACAGTGCGAGTGGTTGGTCGCCTGCGATAAGCATCAACTGGCCCGGCAGAGCCGGCGACTGCCCAAAGGTTGGCCCGTCCACCAGCCAGGGTGTATGTCCCTGGGTATAGTCGGCCACCATTTGATGCTTCCCTTCCACGGGATAAATGGGCGAGGTCACAAGCTCGGGCCTGACAAGGGCGGCCTGTTCATTGAGTGTCTTCAGGTTCGCACCCGGGGAAAAATGCCAGGCATTGGCGAGGGAAATGGTTTCCTTCCCCAACTGCAGACTGAGTTGCTCCGGCTTGCCTGCGATGCCTCCGGGCCAGCCATGGTCCATGACACGGACGGCAATCGTGTTCTTGCCCGCTTTCAAAAGACCCGCGGGAACGGGATACTTCCGTACTGTGTAATGGTGGCCGGGATTCTCGTAGCCTCCTACCCTCGAGCCATTGACCCAGGTGACGTCCATGTCATCGATTTGACCGAGGTTCAGGACTGTCTTGGACTTGGCCTGTCCAGCAGACAATTCGATGGTTTTTCGAAACCACACCACGCCATCATATCCGGGTAACCCGGCCTTTTCAAAATGACCGGGCAGTTTCATGGTTTTCCACTTGGAGTGATCAAAGGAAAGCTTAGCCCAAGCTTCGCCTTGGGAACCCGGATCCACTGCCATGATTAGTCTCGTCCAATGGGGCAATGGTTTAGAGACCGGCTCGACGGGTACATCGTCCTCCAATGCATCGACCACCGGCCGCGCGGCTGCGGCAAAGGCTTTCGCTATTTTCGGTAGGTGGTCCTGTCGCAATCCTTCCAGCTTCTTTGCCACGGCTTTGTTCTGCTCCATCGATTCAAACCGAGACTGACGGTAACTGGAACTGAGGATAAAACCCGCCATGGCATAGTAGTCACGTTGGCTTATGGCATCGAACTTGTGGTCGTGGCAG
>JASLKQ010000183.1 GCA_030747505.1 Verrucomicrobiota bacterium
CGGACGCTGGCAATGGCGCGTTAATTATAGTGTTTGAGAAAACCTCTACTTGGCAAAGATTTGCTTGAGGAACTCGCTGTTGTTGATTTTCGCTTGCTCATGTCCAGCAACATTCAGGTGACACTTGATGCCGACCTTCTCGCACTTTTTCTTGAGCAAACGCCCAAAGCCGGCGTGGTGGATGCCATCCCCCTTGATCACGGGCACTGGCGCAGGCTTGCCATATCGTATCCAAACCGGCGGATCATCTCTGGTGACATGCGTGATGGGCGAGCACTCAATTGAAAGAGCCTTGTACTTTTCCCAGTTCTTCTTCAGGTGCTCATGGCTCGTGGCCCCCACGGTCTTCCAGATCATGGGATGCTTGATGGCGGCCAATCCGATCTCTTTTTCCAGAAGAAACGGGTCGAGTGTGGTTTGCCCGCCCATGGCAATGGCTCCACAGACACGGGAAGATTGGCGCAGAACAGGGTCTTTACTCCTGGGATCAGCCAGGTCGTCGTGGTAGGCAAGCCACAGGCTGGAGGCCGCCCCGGCCGAACCACCGGTCACCGCAATGCGGGATGGGTCGAAGTTCCATTCCTTGGCCTTGGTGCGCAGGAACTGGATGGCCCGGGCGGCATCATGAACCGCAGCTGGGAGAAGTTGTGTGCCGGCAAGCCGATAATCAATGGAGCAATAGCTGTATCCCTGCTTGAGAGTATTAGGACCGATGGTCTCGTTCTTCTTGCCGCCCAGCCAGCCGCCGCCGTGGATATGGACAAGCAGAGGCACAGGCTCCTTCGCCTCAACCTTCCAGAAATTGAGCTTCATGTCCTTATGGGAACCGTAGGAGACATGCTTGTGAGTCGGCTCAACGTTCTGGGCAACGAGCGAGGTTGCCATGAGCGTTGAGAACAGGAGGAGGTATGTGGTTTTCATTGTTTTTTCACTTTGTAATCATACCAAACCCACTCGATGGCGTGGGGCAGGAATTGAATCTTCGCGTTGCCGATCCCATGACCTGAATTCCGGCAAAAGAGATACTGGTAGGAATAACCCTTGGCTTTCAGGACTTTGGCCATGCGATGGTTGGCCTCAACCCAGTCGTGCATCCCATCGCGCATCACGTTCGGGTTGAGAAGATCATAATCGCCCACCGCAAGAAAGAGGCGGATCGGTTTCCTCCTACTCTGGGGAATCAGCTTATCGTGAAAATCCCAGGCTCCACCCGGCGTCTTCGGGTCGAAGGGCCATTGCTGGTTCACGAAAGTCCCGGAAGTGGTTAGCACCCGGCGGTAAAGATCGGTCCGATACCAGGCCATAATGAGGGCGGCAGACCCGCCCGAACTGCTTCCCATGACCGCCCGTCCATCAGGATTCTTGGTTAGTTTGACTCCGCAGTTTTTCTCCACCAAGGGCAGAACCTCCGTCTCGATATACTCTGCATAAAGCCCTGACATGGTGTCGTATTCCCTGCCCCGCTGATGTCCCTGGGCATCACCTCCGCCATTGGCCACCATGATTGCAATGAGCGGCGGGACACGCTTTTGGGCAATCAGGTTATCGAGGATATTCGGAATCACCTGGTTGGGTTTTCCTTTCGGGCCATCATGACAAACCATGAACGGCGCTGCGCTGCCCGCCTTATACTGAGTGGGCACGTAAACGGTGATCTGGCGGGTGTAATCGATTTGGTGGGTCTCAACGATCAAGGTCTTGGGATTCTTGGGATCGACCTTGCCGAAAACCTTCCGGGCAATTCCCGGGTTCAATAACTTGGTGGTCTTCGAATCGATGGTAAATTGAAGTACTTTCCCTCTCGGCGAGTCCTTGGGGATTCTGCGCTCAGGAGCGGGCAGGTAGTCAGGGCCGATCAAATAATTACCCACCGCATCGACCGGCGGGTTGACCCCGGGTTTGTCATCAAGCCGGATAAAGGTTGGCGCCCCCGGAGCATCGAACGCACGGGTCGGTGGCTTCGGCCGCTTGGCGCATAAGCCCGTAGACACAAGCCATGTTCCCAGAGTAAGGAGTAAAACCGTTTTGAGAGAGTTCATTTTCAGGAGGATCATGGCATGGGTTTTTGAGGAAGCCTACTTCATTTGAAAAACGGAGCCTTTACATGGATTTTCGACTCATAAAAAAACCCCTTCGATTCTTCCGGTACTGTCGTGATACTTCTTGATGGTCTTATTTCTTGCGATTCTTGTAGTTCATCATCGTATCCTTCGTGCCCACCATTCCCTTGTCGTCGGTGATGCCGGCAAAAACGATCGGCATGAAGGCTTCCGGCTTCTCTTCCAAGGCCCAGGCGATTCCCCGCACCAGTAACAGGCGGTAAAGGGGATCGTGATAGGTATAGGTAAAATGTCCGGTGGTCGTCCCGAAGACGCGACCTTTCCCTGAAGTATAGGTCCAGAATGCCTGGCCCCGGACTCCTTTTGAATTGAGCACCTCGGCAAATGATTGGGTCTCCGTGTTGGCCGGGGTGCCAACCGCACCGACAACCTCAACGGCATCACGCTGGATCATGTCCCAATACGATTCGTCATTAAACCGGATGCTCTTGGGCAAGCCGGCAAAAACCGGGTGCTTGGTGTTGAGGAAGAGCGGTTCGTTGCGGCTGAACTTACTCCAACGGGAGTCTTTATTGCCCTTCCATGAGCAACCGATGCAGCCGGCCAACTTATGCGCCCGGTCAATCGGTCGAATGATACAGGACTCGTGAATGGAAACCACCCGCCCGCCGTCATTGACGAACTTCTGATAGCTGGCGAATTGCTTGTCCGTTATGGCAGATTGATGAAGGTACTGTATCAACAGGTCCGCCTTGTCGAACTGGGCTTGGGAAGGAAACTGATAAGCTTCATCCACCGAAACGCGTGGAATCTTCTTCAGCAAGGGCACAAATAATTCCTTGATCCGTATGTAGTCGTGTTCTCCACCCCGATGATCCTCCGGTCCATAGAGCCATAGAATGCGGATATCCTTACTGAGTGAGGCCTCTTTAAACTTGCCGGTCAGCTTCAATAACTCTGCCTTGGGTACGGGCTGGTTCGGTTGAGCGGCCAGGGGTGAAACCAGGGCAATGGCATACAAGAGAATAATGGCAGGGTGTTTCATGAGGCATTAATCGAGTTTTTCTTTCTCATAATCACCGGGCAATACCCAGCCGGTGCGGATCTTTTGGCCGCGTTGATATTTTTAGACCCCGGGTCAGCGCAGCCCGGGGCAGGCGCCCCCCCCCCTCCGCCTCCAGCAGGATAATTATAGATTATGGAAG
>JASLKQ010000184.1 GCA_030747505.1 Verrucomicrobiota bacterium
ATTTTCCTTTTAGTTTTCGGAGTTGAGGCAGCCAAACGCCCGAACATTCTTTTCGCCTTCGCTGATGACTGGGGTCGTTACGCCAGCGCGTATGCCAAGGTGGATGGGCGGCCCTCGCCCAATCAGGTGATCAAGACACCGCATTTTGATCGGGTGGCGACAAAAGGGGTGCTCTTTAAGAATGCCTTTGTTACGGCTCCCTCCTGTACACCCTGCCGTAGCTCGCTCTTGAGTGGTCAATATTTTTACCGCACTGGAAGAGCAGCTATTTTACAGGGAGCGGTTTGGGATGCAAAAATTCCGAGTTATCCCTTAATGCTTCATGATTCGGGTTATCATATCGGGGAAACTTATAAGGTTTGGAGCCCGGGTACGCCGGGTGATGCACCCTATGGCGGTGGTAAGTTTCGTTTCGAGGGCAGTGGGCGGCGGTTCAATCAGTTTTCGCAAAATGTGACGCGCATGGTTGGCGGCGGCAAGAGCGTGGCACAGGCCAAGCAGGTTTTATATGATGAGGTGCTGGGCAACTTTGGGGCGTTCCTGAAGGCACGGCCACAGGGAAAGCCCTTCTGTTACTGGTTTGGCCCCACACTGGTGCACCGCAAGTGGACCAAGGGTTCTGGCAAGAAGCTTTGGGGGATCGATCCGGATTCTTTGAAAGGCAAGTTGCCCGGTATGTTGCCTGATGTCCCTATTGTGCGGGAGGATATGGCTGATTACATGGGTGAGATTCAGGCCTTTGACCACGCACTGGGTTTAATTTTTAAGCGATTGGAGAAAATGGGTGAACTGGATAACACCGTTGTCGTGGTGAGTGGCGACCATGGAGCCCCGGGGTTTCCCGGCGGCAAATGCAATTTGTATGACTTTGGCACCGCTGTGCCGTTGGCTGTGTGGTGGCCGGGCAAACCGGGTGGCCGGGTTTTGGAGGATTACGTGAATCTCATGGACTTGGCCCCCACCTTTTTGGAAATGGGAGGAGTCAAGCCGCACAAGGTCATGACCGGGCGTAGTTTGGTTCCTGTTTTGGAATCCAAAGGAAGGGGTCTGGTGGATAAAAAACGCAACTGGGTCATCACCGGTCGTGAACGCCATGTGGCTCATGCCCGTGAAGGGTTGATGCCTTATCCGCAGCGTGCCCTGCGAACACAGGACTATCTTTATATCATTAATTTCAAGCCGGACCGCTGGCCAATGGGTAATCCCTATAACCTGACTAATGACAAGGCGCCTGACTACAATACTCTGGCCAATAACACCTTCGTCACCTATGGGGATTTGGATGCCAGCCCCACCAAGGCGTTCCTGATTGAGCACCGCAAGGAGGCTAAGTGGAAATGGCATTATGATTATGCTTTTGGAAAACGTCCGCGCGAGGAATTGTTCATTTTGAAGGATGACCCCGACCAGCTGAAGAATGTCGCAAGCGAGGTTAAATATGCGGCCATCAAAAAGAAATTGAACGAGCAGTTAATGGCGGAACTCAGGCGCACCAGGGATCCACGGGTGATGGGAGATGGCAGTACCTATGATAAGCCGCCATTCGTGTCTGAATTCAAGCGACCCCAGAGAAACAGACCAAATAAAAAGTGAGCGACGACTCGAAAGCTTCTACTCCTGAGGTGGACGGTTTTTTCCGGTTGGCTGAAACGGACCAGAGGTTTGATCTGCGCTGGCGAAGTGGTTCGCTCAAGTACCGTGATTTCAAACTGCTGAGTGAAGGCGGTATTGCCAAGCTCTACTCGGCATTTGATGAGAACCTCCGGCGCACTGTTGTTTATAAGACCCTGCATGATCATCTGCGGGAGGATGAAATCGAGACCCAGCGTTTCCTGCGTGAGGCACGGGTAACGGCCAATATCGCCCACCCGGGCACCGTGCCCCTTTATGAACTGGGTCGAGATCGCGAAGGGAATCTTTTCTTTACCATGAAACATGTGCGGGGTCGGGACCTGCGCGATATTATTAGTGCCCTGGGCGATGGGGACGAAAATACCAGGGCGGCTTTTTCACTGCCGGTTCTCATTGATATTCTCATTCGCGTTTGTGAAACGGTTTCCCATGCCCACTCACGTGGAGTGATTCATCGCGACCTGAAGCCGGCCAATATATTAACGGGGCAATTCGGGGTAACCTACGTGATCGATTGGGGGTTGGCCAAGGTTTGGGGTGAGCCGGATATCGTTCATCCCGAAATGGGTCACGATGAGGACCCGGCACTCACGCCGGTGGGGCGCCGCTACGGCACGCCCTTTTATATGGCGCCTGAGCTGGCTCGGGGTGATGCGCATGTCGATGGTCGGGTGGATGTGTTCAGTCTGGGGAACATCCTGTTTGAAATTCTTACCCATCGCCAGTTGCTTGCCGGGGAAACCGGCACTGAAGTGGTGGATAATCTTCTGAATCAACCCTTACCCAAACCTTCTGAAGTTGCCCCGAAAAATGACATCCCAAATGAGCTTGAGGTGATCTGTATTCGTGCGCTGGAAAAGGATCCGAAAAAACGTTTTCAGGATGTCAGCGAACTGGCTGAAGAGCTAAAGAAATATCGGGCAGCCTAGTACAGTAAATCCTTGGCCCCGCTACCAAAGGGATTTTCCTCGGCACTCAACTTGTAGCCCATGCAGGAGGGTAACACTTCATTGTAGCGCTCGGTCATTTTACCCCAGCGTTTGTGAAAGGCTTCAGTCACTTCCTTGGTGAAAATGGTTGGGGCGATAAACTGGCTCTTGGCCATCAGGTTGAAGTGAATGTGGGTGCGTAAATCGCTTTCTGGCCGCGGTGGCGTGTACATCCATCCCAATACCTCTCCTTTCTTCACGCGTTGCCCCAGTTTTACCTTCAGGAAGGGGCGGTAGAAATTTTCATCCTCTGGATCAATCATGGGTTCAATGCTGTAATGAAACACCACCGGCTGGCCGTCGGTTTTCGCAAACGTCAGGCCCAGTCCGTACCGGTAATTGGTCGTCATTTTATTCAGGCGCGAATCATAGATGGGGCGCAACTGAAACCAGGGCGTTACGTTGCTGATAAACCCATCAGCCACTGCGTAAATGGGCGCGTAGCTGGAGGGATTTTGGGCAGTAGCCTCCTTTCCGGGTTGTTTGAAATAGACATGGCATCCGGTAT
>JASLKQ010000185.1 GCA_030747505.1 Verrucomicrobiota bacterium
GGCGAAGATTTATACGACCAAGGAATACGCTAACTTTATCTTTCGATTCGAATTCAAGTTAACGCCCGGCGCCAATAATGGTGTGGGCATTCGGGCTCCCTTGACGGGCAATCCCTCCAAGAACGCTTTTGAGATTCAAATCCTCGATGATAGCGCAAAGAAATATGCCAAGATCAAGCCCACCCAATTCCATGGATCGATTTATAAACGTGCCGCAGCCAAACGCGGCCATCTCAAGCCGGTGGGCCAATGGAATAGACAGGAAATTCGTGCTGAGAAAAATTTAATCACAGTCATCCTTAATGGCGTGAAAATTGTGGATCGGGCTGATGTCGCGCGCTACAAAAAGCCTTCTAAGGGTCATATTTGTTTTCTGGGGCATGGTTCGCAGGTAGAATTTCGTAACATACGGATAAAGGACTTGAGTCCTCCGGATAAATAGAAATGTAGAATTTTAACATGAAACACGTTCAAAAAACAACGCGTCGCAGATTTATAGCCGCTGCCTCCTTTGCTGCCGGGGCTCCCTTTATCAGTCGCCTCTCGTGGGCGGCAGGATCTCCATTACAGAAACTTCAGTATGCAGCCATTGGGGTTGGCGGCCGAGGGACGGCTGATATCAATTCAATGTCCGGACACAAGAAGGTCCAGATGGTTGCGGCGGCCGATGTGGATTCTGGTGTCTGCAAGAAGCTGGCAGCAAATAAAGCAGATGTGAAAACCTTTTCAGATTGGCGCGAGATGTTCCAAGCCATGGATAAGGGCATCGATATTGTCAGTATATCCACCCCGGACCACATGCATGGAATCATGGCGATGAGTGCCATGAATTTGGGTAAGCATGTGTATGTCCAGAAACCGCTGGCACAAACCGTTGGCGAATGCCGGGCCATGCGCGAAGCAGCCCATCAAAACAAGGTGATTGTCCAGATGGGGACTCAGGGCGCTTCAAGTTTCAATGACCGCACGGCCGCTGATTGGGTTCAACGTAAATTGATTGGCAGGATATCTGAGGCATGGGTTTTCTGCGGGAAAAGCTGGGGCGACAAGAATCCGCTCCCGGACCGTAAGGATGCGGTTCCTGATGGCCTTAATTGGGATGGATGGCTTGGGGTAGGAGAAAAACGTCCCTTCATAGAAAAATATTATCATCCCAAGAACTGGCGCCGAAGACAGGGTTTTGGAACGGGAACCCTGGGCGATATGGGTTGTCATATCTTTAATGCCATGTACCGGGGACTGGGGCTTACCGCACCCAAAAGGGTACGCTCTGCGACAGGGGTTCCCAATAAACATAACTGGACCAATAACGAGCGTGTTGAATATGACTTCCCGGCAACTGCCTATACAGGCGGAGACCTGAAAGTTTTTTGGGTTAGCGGCAGTCAACGCGCACCGAAGAAGCTGACTGACC
This sequence comes from Verrucomicrobiota bacterium, assembly GCA_030747505.1. Classification (GTDB taxonomy): domain Bacteria; phylum Verrucomicrobiota; class Verrucomicrobiia; order Limisphaerales; family UBA1100; genus UBA1100. The sequence continues at coordinate 1,415 of JASLKQ010000185.1, forward strand.
TTATTCCCAAGGGCATTAAATATAGATTTGGATGCCTGCTGAAAGGAGAGAAGGGTGTGCTTCTTTTAAGACACGGCAATCCCCCCGTGCTGTTGCCGGCAGAAAAATTTACAGACGTAACACCCAAAAAACTTGAAGCCATCAGCCATCATGATGCGTTTATTGACGCAGTCCTTGATGGAGACCAAAGCCGGTTGTTGTCCCCTATTGATTATGCAGCACCGATGACCGAATTTATTTTGCTTGGGAATATTGCCATGCAGCACTCTCCCGACTGGCTCGAGTGGGATGCAAAGCAGACACGGATCCCTAATCACAAGGATGCCAACAGGCACATTCACCGTTCTTACCGATCTGGTTGGAAGATTATGGAGAGTTAAATTCCGGTGATCTTGAGATTGATACCCATCCTGATTCTGGTTCTGGGCAGCCCTTTGGGAGCCAAGGAAAAATACAATGTGCTCTTTATTATTTCTGATGACCTGACCTCAACTGCGCTGGGTAGTTACGGCAATAAAATCTGCAGGACCCCCAATATCGATCGCTTGGCGGCCCAGGGCACCCGTTTCACCCGCGCCTACTGTCAGGCGACCTTCTGCGGGCCTTCTCGGGCATCCCTTATGTTCGGGTATTATCCCTATGCCAGTAAGGCGACGGGGTACACAAGTGGACGCAAGGAAATCGGTGAAGATAAGGATAGTTGGGCGCAGCACTTCAAAAAGAATGGCTACCACAGCGCACGCATTTCAAAGGTTTTCCACATGGGGGTGCCTCCGGACATTGCCAAGGGCAGCGACGGTGCCGACGATCCGGAATCATGGGATGAGGCATACAACAGCAAGGGCCCGGAAACGAAGGTGCCCGGACTAGCCGAGATGTTGTCGCATAATCCAGGTGGCTTGAAGAAAGGCACTGGTAGCAGCCAAAGCTTCAATGTCGTTGAGGCCGAGGGCGATGATCTGGTTCACTCGGACGGCAAAACGGCACAAAAGGCCGTCGAACTCATCGGCAAATACAAGGATATGGAAAAGCCCTTCTTTTTGGCAGTGGGATTCGTGCGGCCACACGTTCCTTTGGTGGCTCCAAAAAAATATTTTGCACCTTACCCGCTCGGTAAAATTGTTCTGCCGCCCAAGATCCCGGAGGATCAAAACGATATCCCGCGGAATTCGGCTAATAAGCGAACGACCGCCAATTACAAAATGGACTTGGCCCAACAGAAAGGCGTGCTTCGCGCCTACTACGCAACGGTCAGCTATATGGACGCATTAGTCGGCAAGATCATCTCGGCACTGGAATCAACCGACCAGCGCGATAACACCATCGTCATCTTCACCAGCGACCATGGTTACCACTTGGGCGAACACGACCTATGGCAGAAGGTCAGCATTCATGAAGAGTCGGCAAAGGTACCCTTGATTATCTGCGTGCCCGGCAAGAAGCCCGCCCTTTGCCATTCACTGACCGAATTAATCGACCTCTATCCCACAGTCTCAAAACTGTGTGGCTTGAAAATCCCCGGCAACATTCAGGGCAAGGACATATCGGCCATGCTGGATGATCCCACAGTCAAGGTGCGCGATGCGGTGCTCTCCAGTGGTAAAGGCAGATTATTGCGCA
>JASLKQ010000186.1 GCA_030747505.1 Verrucomicrobiota bacterium
CTGTTGCATGCTGAGCAGTTTGGTGAAGCCGGGTGAGGTTCCGTTGAGTTTTTGGGGATGACCGATCTCGATGAAATGGCGGGAAGGATCGGAGCCTTTGACCGCGCCGGCCCGGATTCTGAGTTTGTAGGTGCCCGGAGTCATTTCCTTGGGATCAGGACGTAGATCGAAGCGTTGAATCCCCCGTGAAAGTTGCAGGTAGGCCCCCCGATCGTTGTGAGGAAGCTCGGCGTAGTGCTTCATGTAGCTGTGATATCGCCGGTAGGGGCTGTACAAGGCGGCAACGGCATTGATTGGGTCGCTGCCGCCATAGTCGCGAGGATCGGGTGCTCCTTTCAGAAGACCAGCCATTTTATACTTGAGGACAGGATCGGTATCATAATTGGGATGCTTTTTACGAAGCTCGGCCACAATCTGTTGGTTCTCTGGAGCTTTTGCGGCCTTGTCGACCCCTTCTTTCCATGGAAGCCATTTCTTCTGATATGTTTCCTCCAATTTTTTAACGATTTCCAATTTCTTCGGGTTTACGGATTCTTCAAGTTCCACCCGAAAAACCTTGGTGGGCTTTGCACGAGTGGAGTAGCGGACGAAGGCCTCGTCAACCGCAGTCCGGCCAAGTTTCAAATACTGCTCGAACTGGTCACTGGAAATAAACTGGGAAGCCCCCACCGTATCAAAGGTGCCGGAGCCTTCGTCTGAAGGCAGCGATTCAACGTTCAGGCTCACGCCGGTAAGAGATTCGATTGTGTTCTGGTATTCACGGCGGTTTAACCTGCGCATGGTAATCTCGCCCCCCGAATCAGAGAGTTTCTTACGGGCAAGCACCATGGTCTGCGCCAGATCATCAAGGAAATCGGCCTTCTCCTCATTCTTCGGCTGCCGTTTCTTTTCCGGCGGCATCTCACCGGAATTCATGGCGTTGAGCACTTTCTGCCAAAGCTCCGCCTGCTCAATGGTCGTCACTTTGAAGGGTAGAGCCTCAAGATTCACCTTCCCCTTTTGCGTTTCCCTATCGTGACAATCAAGGCAGTAATTTTCAAGGAGGACAAAGTGCTTTTTCGGCAACTCCACTTCCAGATCCGCCGCTACAGAAAAACCGGCCAGCCAAAGCAAGGCGCTCCCAATTGAGAAAGATAAATTCCTCATGCCTGCAGTTCCTTCAACACGCCGGAACTATCGCCATGGCGCTCAGCCTGAATACCCAAGCCTTGCAGCAGGGTTAGCCACACGTTGCAGAGCGGTGTGTCTTTTGGCAAAGCAAGGTGCTGCCCCAGTTTCAGGTTGGCCCCGCCTCCGGCAAGAAGGGTTGGGCAATTATCAAGATAGTGAATGCTGCTGATATTCGATCCGAAAGCCAATGAGGTGTGGTCAAAAAGACTGCTGCCATCCGCCTCTTTGGTAGCCTTCAGTTTATCCATAAATCCCGCAAGCAATGTGCTGTGCATTTTGTCACGGGCCTTGGATGCTTCCATTCGCTCTCCGGGTGAGTAGTGGCTGACGTTATGGGCGCTATGCGTAAAATCCATGCTCTTCAAGAGCGCCTGCCCGGGCATGCGGTAGGTCAGGGCCCGCGTGCTGTCGGTTTGCAGGGCGGCGATGATGAGATTGTACATCATCTCAATCTCCTCTTTACCCTTGAGCCCGGCAGGAGGTTCTTCTATTGGTGCCTTGGCCTTAGGCACATCAAGCCAGTCTTCGTCCTTACTCAGGCGGGTTTCGATATCGCGAATGCCCTGGAAATATTCGTCGAGTTTATCATTGTCGTTTTTGGAAAGGCCATTTTGCACCCGCTTGGCCTCGGTCAATACCGCATCCAACACGCTGCGTTTCTCGGCAATAGCCGCCTGTCTTTGTTCGAGAGGCAGATCATCGGCAGAAAACAATTTGTGGAAGGTTTTCACCGGATCATTGAAACCGGAGACCGGCTTGCCCCGCTTGTCCCATGCCATGGAAAGCCCCGGACCATGCCCCGAAGCGCTCCCGTCAGTACTGTCTAGTTGAATCGAAGAAAACCGAGTATCCTGGCCAAGGTGTTCGGCTACCACTTGATCGGCTGAAATGCTATTGGCCATGTTCTGGCCGGGAACCGAATAACGGTTGGCGCCAGTCAGCCAAAAGGTGCTGCCCCAGTGAGCTTCATTGCTGTACTGGTTGGAGCAGCCCTGCACCACGGTGAAATCTTTCTTGTGCCGAGCCAAAGGGGCCAATCCTTCGGATAGCTTGTAATTCGCCCCGGTGTCTTTTAAATCTGGATACCAGGTCTGCTTGGTTACTCCAAAACCGATACCCATGAAGACCACCCGCTTGGGAATAACAGTCGGTGCTTTAGGGGAAGCCGATGCAAATGGCCGGAATCCAATCGATGCCAAAGTTGGCAACGCAATCAGCGCACCTGTTCCACGCAAGAAATGCCGTCGATTAGTGAAAGAGTTCATAGAAAAAATTAAGGGATGAAGGGTTTAAGTTCCTTGCCGCCCTCAGAAATATATAACGCATCTTCTTTTTCGAGTCGAGCGACCATTGCCTTGGTGATTTCCTTGAGTTTACTCGGCTCTCTTTCGGCCAGGTTTTTAGTTTCGAATGGATCCTTTTCTAAATTGTACAACTCGTATTTGGCTTTTCCCTTGTAACGGTAGATCAATTTCCAATCACCCTGACGAAAAGCAGTGAAGTAGGAACTACGGTGAGAATGGGGAAAGTGACACATGAAATGATTAGACCGATCAGGGTTTCTCTTACCCGAAAATTGCTTCAGTAAACTCACCCCGTCCACAACGTGGTCTGAAGGATTCTTTACCCCCGCGGTTTCAAGAATGGTCGAATAAATATCCATAA
>JASLKQ010000187.1 GCA_030747505.1 Verrucomicrobiota bacterium
AGTTGAAGCAGCGATATTGGGACGATTTGCTCTTGAACAATCAGAGGCTCATTCCCACAGATGAGTATGGTTATCAGGATCTCGATGACCCGGGGGAAATACACACTAGATCGGCAGATCTTTCGGAGGCGGCGAGGCTCCACGGCCCCACTATTATCCGAGATATTGCGAAGATTTGTCGGAGTTTTCACCCGGGGCTTTATGAGCAAGTACAGCCCCCAGCCAACTCGCTCATTTTCCACTGCCAGGACCAGATCACTTCTGCTCGAGAAACCCACCCGGTCACGTTGATTCCCGAACGGGTTTCCAATCTCCAGATTCCGCCATGCGCGTTTACAGAGGAGTCGTCAAGGCCGTTGATGTTGAGATTGAAGAACCTGTTGCAGCTGTTGTTAATCTCCTCCTCCATGGCGTCCATATCGAGGGCAGTGTTATTGCTCCGAGTTGCCACGTTGGTTGCGACCGCCAGATCCGAGCAGGCGGTGGAGGCTCTTCAATTGTTTGGCCCGAGTGCCAGACTGGCTAATTTGAACGATGAAATCACACTGGCCAATTCACCGGTGTGTCAGGAGTATAGAGGGTTGATTAAGTCACACACGGACCGGTTTACTGCGCTGAAAAGAGCTGTTATTAACGCTGCTGGAGAACAGAGGCAACTTCTGCTCAACAAACATGCGTGTGCTTCCTTGACTTTGCATCGAATGTTATGTGGCAACGACAACCACATAAACTTTTCCACTTTGCTCGGTTCACTGCTTTCTCAGCCTCGTAACGATCCTGACATGGTCGCCATTATGAACAAGCTCCAGGCCTTTGCCAATGCCGGCTTCAACAGTGCCGGCACTGAAGCCACGACTCCCTGCATAGGGCCCATGGTCAAAGAAGCTGAGCACAGGTTCTCTGGGTATTGGGGTGACACGTCGGGTGCTGCGGGGGCGGTGGTCTCCAGTGGGGGCGTAGGTTTGAATTCTTCAAGTTTTGCTTTTAATCTTCTTCAGAAGGCGCTTGGTGAGGAAGTTGCTCGAGCAAGTAAGCTGGCCCAAGAGGGTGGGTTAGAAGCTTGTGCGAACGACGCTGCGCTATCCAATCTCACGTCACTTAGAGAATCCATTGACTCGGGAATTAGAAACCTGGATGCGCACCTCATGAGTCGGAATACAGAGAATTGTCCTGTGAGTCTTGAATACTCGAACACTCGGTCTGCATATCAGGCTTCAATCCGAGAGCAGATTCTGAACACTATCACTAGACTGACTTTGGAGAGGGATGGCGCCAATGCCGCGAGGTCCAACCGTGATAACATCTTCGCGCACACGGCACCTCGTTGGCAGTCCATGAAATTCTCGGGCTATCGTAAGGACTGGATGCCGTTCAAGAGGGAGTTTACGGGGCTGTTTCGTGACTTCGAAGATGATGACATATACGTAAAAAGGATGCTTGTGAATTCCATTGACGACCGGGATCTTCAGGAGCTCGTTCGCGAGAAAGATACCTTGGCAGACGCTATGGCTTTTTTGGAGCGCAGATTTTCCAATGCAGACGACGAGGTTACGAGGATTCTTGAGAAGTTCGACAGTTTTTCGAAACCGGTTAATCGCCATCAGGAACTTTCCACGTATCTGAAATTACAAGCACTTAAAAAACGGTTATTGCAGGCTGGGGGTGAGGGACTCATGTCCAGGTTTGCAACTAGAAGGATTGCTGAGAAAGTCATGTCTTATAAAGTTTGGGAGAGATTTAATAAGAACCAGGCAGTGTTAAAGCGCAAAAAGCGGGAGGTTTTCATGGCGGAAAATGAAGGTTTTACTAGGGACAAGGTGATTACCATTCAAAACAATAATGAAAAAGGCCTGAATCTTTCGCATAAAGAGGCATTCGATTTGTTCTGGGAGACGATCGAGGACGCGATTTTATACATTGAAAATATGGGGCTAGTCGCGCACATAAATGACCGGATATTTGTCCCGGATAGTACTCAGGGGGCAGATGGAGTGAGTGGCCACGGCGGGGGTAATGGTGGTAGAGGCCGAGGGCCTAGAAGGCGTGGCGCTTTCAATAATTTGAGTAGCTCCCCGGCACAAAACATTCCGGACACAACTTCCTGGGGAGGCAGCGCGGACGCAGCAGCCCGGGCCAATGGTCTGCAACCGACTGCCGCGCCTTTCTCCGGTGGCGGAGCCGGGAAAGCCCAGCGCGCCGGGCCCACCTGCAGGCTGAAACCCTGCCGAGACAAGGGCGGTAAGAGTGCGCAACACACTTTGTTTCAGTGTCCAATCATGCAAGGCACCATGGCTTCTCCTGCGCCAATCGGCAAGCTACTGACAGATAGCGGGATTTGTTCGAAATGTGCGCGCTTCGCATCTGAGTGCGGCAGGGGATGCGATGGAACTTATCTCCTCAGGGATGGTACTAGCAGAAGTGGGCTTTGTCAGGAGGGTTGTAAAAATGTGAACAGATTGTTCTGCATGCATTCAAAAATCAACAATTCAAAGCTGAACAAGTTTAAAGGGGCGTCTTTGAGTCTTGCTACACTGCATGCGACAGCGGGGGAGGTTATCAATGACTTATTGGACAATCAGCAATGTGACCGAGCTGATGTTGAAGAGCTGGCTCCGGCACCCAACTCGGCGCACCTTTACACACTCTCTGCGGCTCTAGAGCCTGTTTCTCAGACCTTTGATGTGCTCAGCACATCACCACTAAACGAAGACCCATTTAGAAACAATAGTCAACTCACGGATATTATTAAGGTTTGCAGTAACGTTCCGGGGACCCTGATCTTCCTAACTAGAGTTTTGTTC
>JASLKQ010000188.1 GCA_030747505.1 Verrucomicrobiota bacterium
CATTCAGGGAAGTCAACTGGTGGTATGGCATGAGGAGATCAAGGAACCGGTAGCTGTGCGTTACGCTTGGAGTAATCTACCCCATGGCACCTTGCTTAATTTCCGTGAACTGCCTGCCTACCCTTTCCGCACTGACAACTGGCCACTCACCCCGCATCAATCCACTGGCTCCTATGAGGTGGATAAAATCAGCAAATAAAAACACGAACCCAACCATGCTTGAAGCAGACAAGATTACTGGCATCTACACCTCAACCGGACCGGGCGACGTCTGGAAACTGGTGTTTCTGGAGCAGGGCATTTTGGAAACGCATATTAATGGTGAAAAACACAATGAATATCAGTGGAACATTGTGAGTGAAGAAATCCATATCGAGGCCAATGAAGGTAAGGGACGGGTTTATGTGGTTAATAATGATGGCAGCTTAACTTCCATCGCCTATCTAGAAGGCGAAGAACGCATTGAACGAGCGAAAGACAAACAAAGCACCTACAAGAAAGTCTGACCGGTAAATAATACGATGATAAGAGCAACAATCATTTTAGTTAGCATTAGCATCGCATTAGGCTGCGGGAAGAAAGAACCCGTTCAAAGCGCTGCATCCGATACCGAAGCGACCAAGCCAGAGCCCACCAAAGCCAAAGTTTCCGCTGGGGACAAGCTATGGAAATTTGCAACGGGAGGTTGGGTGTACTCCTCCCCCGCCATCGGCTCTGATGGCACGGTTTACGTCGGGTCAAAGGACAACAAGCTCTATGCCATCAAGACCGACTCCAAAGGCCTCACCAAAAGCCCGTGGCCCATGCGCGGCCAAAACCCACAACACACCGGCCGCGCGCCTGCCAAGTGATTTTTTCATCATCAATGAAATTTTTTGCCCCACTTTTTATCCTCACTTTTCTTGGGCCAATTTTTTCATTAACGGCCAAGCCCTTTAATGTGCTTTTTATTTCCATTGATGATTTACGGCCGGCCCTCGGGTGCTACGGAGACCCAACCGCCCTTACCCCGAATATCGATCAACTGGCCAAGCGCAGCATCCTCTTTAACCGTGCCTACTGCCAACAGGCTGTCTGTTGCCCCTCAAGGTTGTCGCTATTAACCGGCCTGCGGCCTGACACCATCAAGGTGTGGGATCTGGCCACCCATTTCCGCGAGGCCAAACCCCAAGCCATCACCCTGCCCCAGCATTTCAAGAATCACGGCTATCATACCCGTTCCATTGGTAAGATATTCCATGGCGGGGGCAAGCCTTCCAAGGATCCTCCCTCGTGGTCAGCCCCGCCCCTGCATGATTTTGTGCGTGACCCCACGTTGCGTTATGCCACTCCAAAAAACCTCAAGGGCAAGGGGCTCAAGCGCGCGAGCACTGAATCGGCCAAGGTGCCCGATAACCGATACATCGATGGAATGGTGTGCGAGGATGCCCTCAAGGCACTGGACCAATATGCTACCAAACAAAAACCCTTCTTTTTGGCCGTGGGCTTTCGCAAACCTCACCTACCCTTTAATGCGCCAAAAAAATACTGGGACCTCTATAAAAAAATTCCGGCTCCCGCTTCACAAAAGCATCCAAAGGGCGCCCCCGAACTGGCCGTTCGCAGCTGGGGAGAACTGGAGGGATATACCGACATCCCAAAGAATGGCCAACTGACTGGTACGCAAGTGCAAAAACTGCGCCACGGGTATTACGCCTGCGTGAGCTACGTGGATGCATTAACTGGACGCCTCTTAAAGAAACTCGATCAATTAAAGCTAACCGAAAATACCGTAGTTCTACTCTGGGGCGATCACGGTTTTCATTTGGGCGAACAGGGACTCTGGACCAAGGCCAATAACTACGAACTTTCAACGCGCGTCCCCCTAATTCTTTCAGTTCCAAACCTTTCAACCCAAGGCATTCAAACTGATGCACTGGTGGAATTTGTGGATGTGTACCCGACTCTAGCCGAAGTTTGCCGGCTCAAGGAGCCTAATAAAGTTGAAGGTATTAGCCTCTTGCCACTCATTAAAAACCCAAAGCGGCCATGGAAGAAAGCTGCCTTTAGCCAGTACCCCCGATCCACAAGCGGAAATCGGCACCGCAAACAGGGAGACTTTATGGGATACGCCATCCGGACTGATCTCTACCGCTATATCGAATGGCGCAACGTGAAAACTCAGTCGGTGCAGGCACGTGAACTCTATGACCATCAAGCTGATCCGCATGAAATGAAAAATTTGGCGGGGTTTTCCAATCAAACCGCCAAACTCAAGGAACTAGAGTTACTTCTAAAAGGCGGCTGGCAGAAAGCCTTGCCCGCTAATCATTGATCCCAAAAGAGAGAAACGTGGATTCCAATAAACCCCTCGATCAGGGATTGATCTTCCGCACATGGCTCCCCCTGGCCGCCAGCTGGATTCTCATGGGTGCGGAGCTCCCGCTTCTGAGCGCCATCATTGCGCGCCTCGAAGATCCCACCATCCATTTGGCGGCCTACAGTAGTATCGTCTTCCCACTCGCACTGGTGATTGAGTCGCCCATCATCATGTTGCTCACCGCCTCGACTGCGCTCAGCCGTGACCAGAACAGCTACGAGAAACTCTGGAAGGTGATGACTTGGATGAGCTTTGTCCTCACGCTCCTGCATGTGGCCATCGCCTTCACTCCCTTC
>JASLKQ010000189.1 GCA_030747505.1 Verrucomicrobiota bacterium
CGGCAATGCTCTTTTGGGCATACGCATGCAGGCCAGGCAAAGGGATCGCATGATGAGGCGGAATATCCTCAGTCGGGGCTGACGCGATCGGCCCCTTTGCCTCTTTCAGAAAGGCCACAGTAGTCTTGGTTTGCCCGGCAAACTCGACAGTCACCTGGTTTCCCGGCGCATCAAAACCCCAAATGGGTACCTCGGATTCCCGTTGAAGAATCATGTTGCCCGTAAACGGTACGGCCAATTCCAGTTGCTGATCGGCAGCTGACACGCTGAGCGCCATAGAGAGTGTAAGGAAAAGGGGGAAGAGTATTTTTTTCATGTTATGATAGTCGAATTCTAGATTCATTGAAACCGTCGCTCTCGCTCGAGACAGTTACCTGGCCACGACATCTTCTAGGCAATGGTTCGATCGGACCGAGGTGAAACACACCCATTGTTTCAAAATCGATATTCGATAACGGAACGATTACCTGTAATAGCCAACCTTGCGCGGTTTGACACCAAGCTTCTCGTAATTGAACCCGGCCTTTAACGGCTTGTAGTCGCCAATGATGGCAACGGAGCTGTCCGGCTTGATTTCTTTTTCCATACCCAGCCCCCAGTAGACCGCGTTTACCGTCATTCTCCTTATCCCTTCATTTTCAAAGTCTACCGCCGACCCCATTGTAAAATGAAAAACCTTTGACTCTAGACCTTTGTTCCCGATCCATGTTTTTGTCCAAGCGACAGGCAAAGGCTCTTTTTTGGTGTTAGGCATAGCATCTTTTTTGAGGTTGATCAGTGGCTGCCCCAAAACCAATGACGTGCAATCCTTAGGGAAAGGATTCTTATCGTTGTGGCATCGGTAAACATCGGACGTTCCCCAAATATCTTCCACGCCGACCAAAATAGGATGCTTCTTACTATCAGAAACAACGACGCCACGCGTTGCTTCACGATGCCAACCGCCGTGATGCCCCATGAAAGTGCCTCCCAACATTTCGCGAAGTGAAATATTTTTGCCACTTTTTTTGTACTGCAACCCTCCCCAGAAGCCGTGGTTGGCAGTTCGTAAAGCGATGAGTGGTTTTCCTGAATCGAAGTAGTCATAAAAGTGCTGCATCTGGTCTTCCGGAAGATGCATAAACCGCGAAAGCCAAATGACAGAATCGGCTTTAGCCAAATGCCTAAGACCCGGAATATTATGGCGTTTCGTTTTGTCTTTGAATGGAGCCGGCATCGTCGGATCGACTTCGCCTTTTTCATTGACGGAAAACAGAACGGTACAGTCAAAACCATGATGTTTGGATAGGACTTTCGCCAGCATTGGCATGGATTGTTCACTGCGATATTCCTGCTCGGCCGCAATGAGGACAACGTGCCTGCCTTTTCCGGGGCCTTTTGTCCCTGAATAAGTTAACCACAAGCCATTTTTTGAGACGGCGGATTTGGAGCTCCCCTGCTGAGCTTCGAGGTCGTTTGACAAAGCAATGCAGAAGATGAATAGGAAAGTGATGTTAATTCGGCTCATAGAGAGTAGCGCTTTCGGTTTCATACCCCGGAATGTTGATCTATTTGGATCCCCCCAACAGCTCCACCATTGCCTTACCCATGGCTTCGCCCACGTTCATGTAGGTCTCAGCATTGCCACCATAGTGGCCACCTGAACTGCCGCCCTTGGACAAGGGATGCGTGTACACGCTGGCGACGTTACCCTTGAATTCCGGGTACTTGCCGGACTTGCCGTCCACCGCCTGCATGGCATTCAGAATTTTACCGCCACCATCAGTCGCATCCTTCTTGGTTTGGCCAAGGGAAGCACAGACGAACTTTGCCTTGGGCGCATTGAAGTCCTTGCGAAGTGTCTTGATGAGATGAACCAGGTTCTTCTCGTACCGGCTGGAAAGCGCGGCGCTGCGGCTATCCCGATCACCCTGCCACCAGAGAAAGCCGGCGACCTCATATTTCTTGGCCCCGGGATAATACTTGTCGAGTTCCGAGAGAACCTTCTTTGCCCGAGCAATATCACCGTCGTATTGCATGCCGGCGTACCACTTGATTTTCTTGGGCTCGGTACCCTTGACCCACTTTTCAGGTGTGCCCTTGTACCCGGGATGAATCCAAGTAACGCCCTTGGCATCAGTGAATTCAAAGCCTTCGCCTCCCGGTGGCAACAAATCCCAGCCCAAGGCACGGTTGCCGATGCAGCTCTTAAGAATCAGGACTGGCGCGTCGACCGCATTGCCAATGTGGTGGCCGATACCAAACTCCGGGCCGATCTTTCCGCCCTTGATGGTCATCCACTCGTTGTTGAAGCCCCGCATGCCACCGGTGCCACTACCCATGACGCGCACGTTGCGGACGTCTTTTCGTTCAGTCCAATTACCGGCCACATCAACGAGGTAGGGGTACAAGTTCTTTTCCTTAAGCGCGTGTTCGAGTGAGCCGTCACCGCCCTTGATTTTTCCGGCCCCCAGCATATTGGACTGCCCCAAGAGGATGTAAACCTGAACGGGCTTACTCATATCCGCCGGTTTACCATCCGGATCGGGCAAAGGTTTGTCCTTAGCCGATACCGACAGGGTTAGGCCCGCCAGCAAACTAGTA
>JASLKQ010000018.1 GCA_030747505.1 Verrucomicrobiota bacterium
CCCCTTTTTCCGCCAAACCCTTGATGTCATCTTCAAAGGCGTGCTCCCCAATGCCGTCAAAAGTAACGCATTTGAGAAAACGCGCAGGAATGATCCGGTCGGTATCGATGTCATTGCCGCGCAATGGGATACCGGAGCCGGTAAGGGTGCTGACTGTTTGTCCCGCCATTCTCTAATCCTCCAAATGTTCCCGCACGTCGGTGACCTTGCCTTCAATTGCAGCTACTGCAGCCATCGCCGGACTCATCAGGAGCGTTCGGCCGGTGGGCGAACCCTGTCGCCCTTTAAAATTACGGTTGGAAGTACTGGCGCTGATTTCGTTTCCTGAAAGCTGGTCCGGGTTCATCGCCAGACACATACTGCACCCGGCCTCACGCCACTGGAAACCCGCTTCATTAAAAACCTGATCCAATCCTTCTTCAATAGCCTGTCGATCCACTTCCTGTGAGCCGGGCACTGCCAACGCCCGCACCCCGTCCGCCACCTTCCTGCCTTTTACAAACTTGGCGGCCTCCCGCAGATCCGACAGACGTCCATTGGTACAGGAACCAATAAAGACGACATTCACCGGAGTACCAACAATGGACTGGCCTTCCTCAAAATCCATGTATTCATAGGCCTCCTTGACCACCAACTGATCAGCTTCATCAAAGGAATCAAGCTGAGGCAAATCCTGTGCCACTCCCACTGATTGCGCGGGCGTGATGCCCCAGGTCACAAAAGGTTCGATCTCCTCACCCTTAATTTCAACGATGTCGTCATAGGTCGCGTCGGCATCTGAGGCGAGTAACTCCCAATCGGCAACCGCACGATCCCACGCCAACCCTTCAGGGCAATAGTCACGGCCCTTGAGATAATCGAAGGTTGTTTGATCGGGGTTCACATAGCCGCAGCGCGCACCGCCTTCTATGGCCATGTTACAAACGGTCATGCGCTCCTCCATTGTCATTTTGTCGATGACTTCCCCGGCAAACTCATAAGCGTAACCCACCCCGCCATTTACACCGAGCCGGTTAATGTAGGCCAAGGCCACATCCTTGGCATATACACCCGGCTTAAGGGTGCCTGTAAAATCAATCCGGCGCACCTTGAGCTTGGCCATGGCCAGCGTTTGAGTGGCCAACACATCGGCCACCTGACTGGTGCCGATCCCAAAAGCCAGGGTACCAAAGGCACCATGGGTGGAGGTATGAGAGTCGCCACAGGCAATGGTCATGCCTGGCTGGGTAAGCCCACGTTCGGGCCCCACCACGTGCACCACACCCTGTTCGCCTTTTTCAGGAGAAAAGAAATTGATACCGTACTCTTCGGTATTCTTTTCAATATGGCGGAACATCTCCTCAGCCAGGGAATCAGCAAGGGGTCGCTGACGTTCCTCGGCATTGGTCGGAATAATGTGGTCCACGGTGGCAAAGGTACGTTCAGGAAAAGGAACCGGGAGATTCTGTTCACGAATCATCGCGAAAGCCTGTGGAGAGGTCACTTCATGGATCAAATGCAGCCCAATAAAGAGCTGATACTGACCTGAAGGCAACTGCCCAACGCAGTGCCGATCAAAAACCTTGTTGTATAGATTCTGTCCCATGGAACCAAAAAGGGGCGGGAATCTATCAATGAAACGGTTCTGGAGCAATCCTATTTCCTTTTTGACAGGTTGCCTTTGCTTTGGCAGCTTGTCGGCCCTTTTACCCAAAGGACCCAAAAGAATATGTCTGAACCTTTAGTAGGCAATTTGCTGGTCGCCCAGAGTGGCGGGCCCACTGCAGTCATTAATTCCAGTATCGCCGGGGTCATCAGTGAAGCCGGAAGGCATGAATGCATTGAGGAAATCTATGGCGGCATGAACGGGGTATACGGCATCCTTCAGGAAAACCTGATCGATATCGGAGAGGAAAACACCAAGTCCATTCAGGCCCTCAAACATACCCCGGCAGCCGCACTGGGAACCTGCCGCTACAAAATTAATTTCAAGACAGACGCCGAGCAGGCCGAGAAAGACATGAATCGGCTCTTCGAGGTGATTGAAGCCCACAACATTCGTTACTTTTTTTATGCCGGGGGCAATGACAGCCAGGACACCACCAACAAGGTGCACCTGGAAGCCGCTAAACGCGGATACGACATCCGAGCCATCGGCGTCCCCAAGACCATTGACAATGACCTGCCGCATACCGACCACACGCCCGGGTACGGCAGCGTGATCAAGTACAACGCCACCACGGTGATGGAAGTGGGTGCGGACTTGCGCAGCCAGGCGACGGATGAAGGGTCGTGTTGTATCATTGAAGTAATGGGGAGATCTGCAGGCTGGATCGCTGCAGGCACTGTGCTCGCCAAAGAAAGGGAGGATGATCCGCCTCACATTATCCTTTTACCGGAGATCCCCTTCGACCAGACCAAGTTCCTGGTGAAGGCCATGGATACGGTCACCAAAAACGGATACTGCGTGGTGGTGGTGGGTGAAGGTCTCAAGGACACCGAGGGAAATGAAATAGGAGCGGACAAAACCAAGCTGGATGCCTTCGGACACCCGGTCCTCGCGGGAGCAGCAGAACGGCTGGCTGAAATCGTGGAGCCGGCACTTAATTTAAAGACCCGGACGGTAAAACTGGGTTACGCTCAACGAGCCGCAGCCCATTATGCGAGCCAAACCGATGTCGATGAGGCCTTTGCCTGTGGCGAAGCGGCGGTACGCGCCGCAATAGAAGGCCAAAGTGGATTCATGGTGAAACTGGTAAGGGAAACCGACGAACCCTACAAGTGGTCCACCGGGCTCCAGCCCTTGGAAGATATTGCCAATCAGGAAGCGTTTATTCCCCGCGACTGGATTAGTGAGGATGGATGGCTGCCGAACGAAAAATTTGAGAAATATGCCCGGCCTCTTATTCAGGGCGAACTGCATCTTCCCACCAAAGGGGGACTTCCGGCTTTTGCACGACTCAACAAGGTAGCTGTCGGTAAAGTGCTCCCGCCGCGTGAAAGCTAGAAGGCACCCCTAAATTCATTGGGAACTTGAGCGGGTTTTTTTCTTTCCCCACTTCAAACAGTGCGTTTTGATCCCCTCCGTGGGTAATGAGCAATGGCAGTTTGAAGGCGGCGCCTTTCACGATTCCCTTCCCAATGGCCGATCTTCAGGAAGGCTGGAGGTCAGCCCGGTCAGCATTAAATTCGTGAGTGACCATGGCGAAGCAGAAATGCCCATCACCGGACTCCAAACTGAACTGGGTGGCTCAGCCAATCGCATGCTGTTTCTCAAGCATTCGGACTGTGAAGGGTGGACGTTCTTCACCACCGACCAGAAACTTATGAAGCATCCGGTCTTTGCCAAGGATGAACGTCTGGCCGGATCCCGCAAAAGTGTCAATCGTACCCGGTGGATGAGCCGCGCTTCGGCCATGACTCTGCTTGGAGCCATTATCGCAATCCCTCTGGGCCTGTGGTGGGCCAAGGATCCCTTGGCCGCAGCCGTAGCGGGCAAAATCCCCGTGGAGATGGAACAAAAGATTGGCGATGCTGCTTTCACCTCCCATGCACCGGCTTCCAAGCTGATTCAAGATGAAGAAATCCTGGCTGATTTTGAGATCCTCTCCAAACCCCTGATTGAGGCCATTGGCAGCAAGCGTTACACCTTCGAATTTCATATTCTGGAGGATTCTTCCCTAAATGCCTTTGCGCTGCCCGGCGGAAAAATGGCCATTCACACCGGACTCATCCTGAAGGCCGAAAGACCCGAAGAGGTATTAGGCGTCATGGCGCATGAACTGGCGCACGTGGAAATGCAGCATAGCATGCGTAATCTGGTTGAGATGGTTGGAATGTATGCGGTGATCAGCGCGCTTTTTGGTGATGTCAGCGGGGTTGCAGCCATTCTCGTCAATAATGCTCCTTTCCTGTTACAAATGAAGTTTTCAAGGGATCATGAACGTGAAGCCGATGAAAAAGGATTTGAGTACCTGACCAAGGCCAATATCGACCCACGTGGATTAATTGAGTTTTTCCAAAAAATCCAAGAAGAACATGATGAATCAGGAATGCCCGACATGGATGGAGCACTTAGTGTCCTGACCACACACCCGGCCACCGATGAACGTATTAACAATCTAAAGCGATTAATCGATAGCCAAAAAAACTCTGGGTCATACCGTAAATTTGACTTGGACTTTAAAGCGTTTCAGGAAAAGCTGCGGAACCGATTAAACAAATAGAGGATTTTTTTACTCATGAGAACTACCATTGAAGGCGGCCCAGCCTTCGCCTATATTAACGTTGATCTGGATCCGGGTGAAACGGTTATCGCCGAAAGCGACGCCATGAGCAGCATGGCCGCAGACTTGAATCTGGTCGCCAAGTTAAACGGAGGCTTTTTCGCCGGCATACTCAAGAAGTTTCTCGGCGGCGAATCGCTTTTCGTTAACCACTTCACCAATAACACGAGCGAAGCACGCAGAGTAACGCTGGTGCAGTCCACCCCCGGCAACAGCCGGGAGATACAACTCAACGGGCAGGAATATTGCCTGCAACCCGGCGCCTTTATTGCCTGCACCCCGGATGTGAATTTTGGACTCAAATGGGCCGGGATCAAATCGTGGTTTGCTCGTGAAGGACTCTTTAAATTAACCGTCAGTGGCCACGGCACCGTTTGGTACGGTGCTTATGGCGGGCTATTGGAGAAGGAGGTGGACGGCGAATACATTGTCGATACCGGCCATCTGGTTGCCTATGAGCCCCAAATGAACCTCAACATTCAACTCGCCGGCGGTCTTTTTGGCAGCCTGTTCGGAGGAGAAGGTTTTGTGAGTCGGCTGGAAGGAAAAGGTAAAATAGTCATTCAAACCCGTAGCCTCAGCGGCTTGGCCGACTGGGTAAACCCCATGCTCCACTAAATTCTGATGCAAATTGACATTACTCACCGACCCGGTAATTCCGCAGCCAAAGTGTCTCTGGATGCCGGTGAAACCATCACCGCTGAAGGCGGGGCCATGATCGCCATGAGCGGCAACGTCAGCGTGGAGACCACCACGCAAAAGCGTGATTCGGGTTCTATTCTGGGTGCACTTAAAAGGATGGTCACCGGCGAATCATTTTTTCTCAACCATTTTACCCCTTCAGGAGAAGGTGGAGAGGTTTACTTGGGCACAGTTCTGGCAGGCGACATGATGGAATACCAACTTGATGGGCCAGGTCTGCTCGTGCAGGGCGGCTCCTACGTTGCCTCCGCACCCAGTGTAAACATGGACATCCAGTGGCAGGGCCTCGGAAAAACATTTTTCTCCGGCGAAAGTATGTTCCTGATTCACCTCTCGGGCAATGGACCGGTGATCTTTAACTCATTTGGTGCCATCTATCCCATTCAGGTCAATGGCGAATACATCGTGGATACCGGACACATTGTCGCTTTCGAGGAAAGCCTTAATTACGTTATCGAAAAGGCGGGCGGCAGCTGGCTCTCGGCAATCCTAGGCGGGGAAGGTCTCGTCTGCAAATTCCAGGGGCAAGGCACCGTATGGTGTCAAAGCCACAATGCCGGCAGTTTCGGACAATCCCTTGGACCGAACCTAAAACACCAATAATTTCAGGAGACCTGCATTATGAACATTATGATCCGAAGAGATGGAGAGGTAAACGGTCCCTATCCCCTCGAGCAAGTAAAAGACCTGATTGCTAATGGAACCTTGAGTCCGGATGAACCGGCCTGCGTTGAAGGCAGCGAACAATGGATGCCGGTTGGCGAACTCACTGGTGCCCCCGCAGCAGCAGACGTACCCCCGGTGATCGCCTCCGAACCAGTCGCAGCTCCTGCCGGCGATATCGAAACCTACACCCCCACCGGCCATCACGAACATGAGTTCCGCATTGAGTGCAAACCGGATTACGGATACCTCACCGTACAGGTTCCTGCCGATCAAACGTTAAAAGTCGAGGCGGCCGCCATGGCTACCATGACGACCAACATGCAGATGAAAACTAAAATAGGCGGTGGCTTTACCCGCATGTTGAGTGGCGAAAGCATCTTTATCAATGAGTACACTGCCCAGGGCGGTGCCGGGGAGATTGGAATCGCACCCGGCAGCCCCGGGGACATGGCGCATGTGCATCTGGGTGGCAGCGAAGAAATTTACCTGCAAAGTTCAGGCTACGTGGCCTCGGGCATGAATGTGAATCTCGACTGGAAATGGCAGGGATGCCGCGGCTTCTTTTCCGGGGAATCATTGATCCTCATGCGCTGCACCGGCCAAGGCGATTTGTGGTTCAACACCTACGGGGCCATTATCGAGATTCCTGTTGATGGGGACTACGTGGTCGACACCGGTTACATTGTCGCTTTCACCGGCGGCTTGCATTACAATGTGGAATCGGTGGGAGGCCTCAAGAGCCTGTTTTTTTCCGGCGAAGGTCTGGTCTGCCGCTTCCGCGGACAAGGCAAGCTATGGATTCAAACCCGCCATCCAGGTGCCTTTGCAAACTGGACCTGGCCGTTCCGCCCCCCTCCCCCCAACAACGACTAACAAAAAACCCCGCTTTGGTTTAAGCGAGGTTAAAATTAAAATTGTTTACTAAGGCTAGCGACGGCGGTGGGAAACCCGACCACTCCCTCTGGAGAGACGGGTTCTAACAACAACCGCACGATTACCAGAGCCTCCATTACTGTTATTACTCGCTCCAGTAAAGGCGGACACGCAACACCCACCCGCCGACACCGGAGAAATGGGGATCATGGGAACGTAAAACAACCGCAATTTGTCTCCGTGCCTTAAGGAGTTTCGGGCATTAAAAGATCCTAATCCTCCGAATGAGGTAAAGTTCTTTCCTTGGATTTGCCCGACCAAGAGTCGCCTGCCACCGGTGTTGAGCAATACCTTAAACCTATCCTTATTGTTGGGCGGAGCGTTTCCGGATCCCGGACCCGCTATTGTTCCGGTATCGGTACCACCACCGCCGCCGCCACCGCCGGTACATGTTGTAAGTTGGTCCAACTGCGCTTGCGGTGGTGGGGTTCCAAAATTTGTTCCCCCAACACCTGCGCCGATCATTCCGTGAAACCAATCCTCTTCGCACCCACCTTTAGTATCACTAATTCCGGCGACGACGAAGTAAGGGTCTTGTACCCCCACACCTGGATTATTAATCGTAAAACTTACATTGTATGATCCGGCTACCACTGGGCATCCCGTCGATTGCCAGGCAGCCCAGCTTGTGGGAGCCCCCGCAACAGGCTGCCCTCCCAACGTTATCACAGGGGAGGGGTTCGAGTTCGCGATGGTAGCCCTCAGTTTTAGTGTCACGGTCCCTGTAGCAGTGATGGTAAACGTATTTTGTTCAGTAGACGTCGTAGCCGGAAGCCCCGAAGCTTGGGTGGGAAAATCAAAATTTAGCCCAATCGGAGCACGCGGGGCACAACGAATGGTCCCGACCGATGCCGGTGCCGCGTGCAAATTATGCGTTAACACCGCAAAGAACCCAAAAATCACCAGACTCTTAATTCTCGCCATCATCTCAGCCCTTCCAATTTAGCAATGTTGCCACCCTTGTCAAACCCAACCCCGAAACTGGCGGAGAAGGGACGCTATTATTATACTTCGTCTAAAAAACTCACAACTTTAACCATTGCTTTGCCAGTTGAGAGCAGCAACACATGTGCCAATAAGTCCGTTTACCCGAAGAATCTCCCAATCCTACCCGCCAGAGGTCTTGAATACATCATAATCACCCAACCACGCGATCAATGTAGCCTCAAAATGGGTCTATTATCCTTTTTTGGGGTAATTAAGGGGTTTTTTACGCATAATGAACTCAAATTATGCTGTTTTTTGGTTTTCCTTTCTTGAGCAGAATGCACCCACTCTGGCAGCAGCCTTTTTGATACTTTCAACACAAACTTCCACCTCTTTTTCACTCAAAAAACAGAGGTATAAGAGAATCATCACCTCGGTGAAAATGAACACCTTCATGGTGATAATTATGGAAAGATGAAACGCGACACCGAGACCCAAAATCCACAGTCGAGTACGACAAAACCAGACTAAAAGTGGGAATAATACCAACTCAAACATCAAAGCCGCCGTCGTAAGCAGGGCGGTAATGGCGGGATAATCGGTGAGCCCCGTATCAAAGCGCATCCAGGAATCGGTCTGGGTTAGTACAATCTGCATCGCCTGCCCATTATGCCATACAGGATAAGCCATCTTCGATATTGCTCCAAAAAAGTAAATTGAACACAACTGCACCTGAAACAGCCGGTAAGCCCACACCGGAATAGTGTCCGAACTGTTTGACTCCGTACGGTATTTGCAATCCAAGCTGTAGTGACGTGCGGTGTACCCGGCAAGGCCGGTGATCATAAACAGAAAGGAAAGAATCTTCGTCAGCTGATCGGCACTATTGGTGCCCCATTGAGCCGGGGTGACCAAAGAGACAAAACAAAAAAAAGTGAGCACCGAACACAGGCGCGTGTAGCAACCCAGCAGTGTCCCTAAAGCCGAAATCAAACCCACCACATAGATGGCATAAAAGAAGATTGTTGGATGATCCACCCAGTAAAAGAAGCTCCACTTCATAACAGGAGGTTCGGAAAATATCAGAGACACATCACGCAAACCGTCCTCGGCATAATATATATCCAACAGCCAGAAAATCTTGAGATAGTAATAAATTAAAAACAAACCCCATACGGCCCGAAAGAATGCCAAGGGCTTGGATGACACAGGGCGATGAAAAAAATCATTCATCAGCATCCTCCTTGACCTCTTCCAGTTGCCAGACTTGCGTAGGCTGAGGTCGATTACCAGATTGGAGATTAATGGTGGTGGAATAACGGTATAGCTCCACCCGCTGGTATTGAGACAACTCCAAATCCTTTTCCTTGAACATCAGGTAAGCACGGGCCAGATGAGATTGAAGGGGGTTCGAGGAATAGGCGATAGACTCAACAAAATATAGTTCGCGAGGGTTGTCTATTTGCAGATACTTGTATTCTTTGTCTTGATTACGAAGGTCAAAGACCTTGACCAGAAAGTGATCATTCGCCCGGGTCGGATTATTATACATTCCCCACCCTTTTTGGTATTGCCCCGTGAGGTTCAGGTACCAGAGGTATAAACCGTCCACTTTATAGGTAAATGCAGTGTGCGGAAGGTTATTGATGAGCAACACTGTAAAATGAAGCACCAACAGCAGGCTCAACCCGTTTCGCCTAGTGAAAATCAGGCGCAGCCACGCCTTGGAACCCTCCTTGACCACAGTCTGACACCTACCAGAAAAGAAACTCTTTCACAATGCGAATCTTGCCAAAAAACCTCACCATAATAAGTAACCAACACCCCTTGGTTTCTTGGATTAATTTTTCTCCCTCAACCGAGCCATAAAGGAGGGGTCTTTCCCTGCAAGATCCGCCGTTCGTTGAGCGGCCAAGAGCCCCCCGTAAACACGGATATCATGAATCATCATATCCAACCTTTCCCTGAACGAATCGCTCGTCACCTCTCCATTGATCACATCCTTCTTTTCCTCAAAACTTACTGCATAAGGCAAACTCCACGCATAACACTGACGGGCAATGGTACGCAGCTGGTCATGAACCGTTAAACCCTTCTCGTGACTGGCCACAACGGGAGCAAAGAGTTTGCCGGTAAATTCCTGCCAGAAATGGTCGGTAAAGTTTTTCAGGGCACCACTAACACTGCCGTGGTAATCAGGCGTGCCCAGTACAAAGGCATCAGCCCTCTGCACGCGTTTTTTCAGGGGACCGTAATAGTCGGCACTGAAGGTGCTATCGGTGTTAACTAGGGGCAGGTTTTCTTCGGCCAGATCCAATAGATCCACTTCACTGCCCGTTTCACGCAGGCCCTCAGCCACATGGTTAATAACCACTTTTGTTACCGATTTCTCATGCAAACTGCCGACTACAGCTAGGACTTTTAAGGTTTCGCTCATGAGCTGAATCTAACGCAACCAAAACAATGGGTCGAGTCTCTGGGCATGGACGAACCGCCCTCCCTTCGCTAGACTGGAGGCCATGGGATTACTGGACAATTTATTCGGCAAAAAAGAAGCTTCAAACCCGGGGTCACCTCAGGAAACGGAGACACCCCAGGAACAGATCAACATGGCCTGCGCTGTGCTGCTATTGGAGGTGGCTGAAGCGGATTACGCCGATAACCCCGAAGAAATCCGGACCATCATCAAGGTGTTGGAAGCTGAGCTAAAGCTGCGCCACTCGGATGTGCAAAATCTGCTGGCAAGAGCCAAGGCCGAGACCGCCGGAGCCACAGACCTTTTCCCCTACACCCATCTTTTGAACCAAAGACTGGATCACGGCCAAAAGTGCGCGATCCTGACGTCCATGTGGCGCGTGGCTTTTGCTGATGGGAACATCGACAAATATGAGGAGCTGCTCATCCGGCGCGCACATGACCTGTTGCGCCTGGATCACGCCGACTTCATTGCCGCCAAACAGGCTGCACGGCCAACGCAAATCTAGGACTTCAGTTCGCGGGCATAGGCCTCAAACTTTTCCCTGATTTCATCACGCACACGGCGAAAGACCATACGGATTTCCTCCTCACTACCCTCTGTTCTGGCCGGATCCTCGAAGGGCCAATGATGTTTCTCTGATTGTGCCGGGAACACGGGACAAGCCTGATCAGCATTCCCGCAAACGGTAATGACCGTATGCACGTCGCGCTCAAGAAATTCATTCAGGTGCTTGGAGGTGTGGCCACTGATATCGATACCAATCTCGGCCATGACCTCCACGGCCACCGGATGCACAAATCCTGCAGGAACCGAACCCGCACTGGCCACCTCGACTGCGTCCTTCACCGCCACACGCAAAATGCCCTCAGCCAAATGACTACGGCAACTGTTGCCGGTGCATAAGATAAGTAACAGGGGTTTGGACATGAAGGGAAACTGAAAACACCTCACGACAGTTTGTCGAGCCGTAGATGGCAAAAAGTTTGGTTTATAAACGCACCGGCACCGTATCAGGTTTAGGGGGTTGGGTGTAGTAATGGGCAGGACCTACTTGAGTTATATCGGTGCCGGGCGGTCCTGCATCCTCCCTGCGAAGGCCCGCTTGAGCTGCCTTTAACGTCCCGTGTCAATCGGAGCCAAGCCGCCTTCGTGGTTCATCTTATACGCCGCTTGCCTTAACAAGCCACGGGCAAGTTATTTTCTCCTGTCCAGAAGTTGTTGAACGGATTGAACCCTTCCCGGTGAATAGCCGGAATTCAGAGAATAAGATTACCAGAGAAAAGAAACCTGATCATCAAGCATCTCTTCACCCCGCCAGAGGGAGACCCGCCATGCTTCAGGCTGGCCAAAGCTACGGTAGGTCTTTTCATCAATCAGGATGGGCGTCCATTGGGCGCGAACCAAACCTGAACCGACCTTTTGCTCCACCTGCATCGACTTGGAATTATCCTTGGAACTACGTAATTCGAGTCGCAGGATAACTTCCCCTCCTCCTCGCCAGTTCACATCATACCGGACACCATGCACCAGGCTGGGATTGGATCGCAGTTCTCTTTGGTACACATCCCGGTGCAGAAGCGTGGGGCCATCAGTGTGTTGGCCCTCGTTATCCAGATAATGAGGCAGGACCTTGATAATGCCGGTTCCTGACGACTTCTTCGCCGTCCCGCAACCAGCGATGACCAAGAGAACCAATGCCAATCCAAAAAACCTCATGAACCAAAAAATAATCGGCACCCAGCAAAAGGCAACGCCCGCACTTCAAAACTTATACCCATTGAAATCCATCAATAATCCAGTTTCCTGAAAAGATTGAGGGTTAGAGCCCTTATTACCTTATTAAAACGCAAATTATAGGGTTCATTTTGTGGGGCAAATACGTTGCAGAATCCCGAAAAAC
This sequence comes from Verrucomicrobiota bacterium, assembly GCA_030747505.1. Taxonomy (GTDB): domain Bacteria; phylum Verrucomicrobiota; class Verrucomicrobiia; order Limisphaerales; family UBA1100; genus UBA1100. Next base: position 11,873 of record JASLKQ010000018.1, read on the forward strand.
AGGTAAGGTTGTTGAGGAAAGCAGCTTATTTTAAATTCTTTGTAACTTTTCTAATACAAGGGATATTAGATAGGGTGCGGGGCCGTCGGATTCCTCTATGTGAACCTGATGGTCTTTAGAGACTAAATCCGAATCTAAATTATTTACCATGAACTACGAATACGATCTTTACAACAAAGCCGACCATACCGCCCGAGTCGAAGATTCATTTCTCACTCGCCGTGAGTGGCTGCAGAAAACTGGTACCGGGTTTGGTGCTCTAGCCCTTTCGGCGATGATGGCTGAACAAGGTCTAATGGGTCAGTCTAATGGAGGCAGTCCTCTAGCGCCCAAGCAACCCCCCAGGACAGCCAAAGCCAAGCGCGTCCTCAACATCTTTCTGGCCGGAGCTGCTCCGCACATGGACTTATGGGACCCTCGACCTGAGCTGAATGCCAATGGCGGCAAGGCTCAGGGCAACCGAAAGCTCTTGGCCTCCCCATTTAAATTTCCGAAATATGGCAAGAGCGGACTCCAATTCAGTGAAATCTGGCCGAACCTAGGCCGACATGCCGATGATGTTGCCATTGTGCGCAGTACTTATACTGATGCTCCAGCTCACGGACCTGCCACCTACATGCAGAACACAGGAGAGATGCAGGAAGTTCGTCCTTCTGTCGGCAGTTGGGTGCTCTATGGATTGGGCACCGAAAATCAGAATCTTCCAGGGTTCATCACCATGAGCCCCGGCAATGCCCCTGATGCACGCAACTTTACCAACGCATTTCTGCCGGGAGCATACCAAGGCACCTTCGTGGATGCCAACAACACGAAGATTGAGGATATCATTAAGAATATTAAGAGCGAGTTTACTACGCGAAAAGACCAACGCAAACAGTTGGACCTCCTGCTCAAGCTCAACGAGGTTCATAAGCAAAAGCGACAAGCCGAGGGGGATCTCGAAGCCCGTATCAACACCTTTGAGCTGGCTTACCGCATGCAGACTGACGCCCGGGAAGCGTTTGACATCGCCGGAGAAAAACCTGAGACCATAGCCAAGTATGGAGCCAATGCTCAGGGCCGGCAGATGCTCATTGCCCGACGACTTCTTGAGAGAGGCGTTCGCTTCCTTCAGGTGCGACAGGGTGGCTGGGATTTACACGGCGGCATCGCCCAACGAGCAAAACGCAATGCCGATCAACTGGATCCAGCCATTGGCGCAATAATGGATGACCTCAAGGAGCGCGGATTGTTTGAGGACACACTAATTTATATCACCAGCGAGTTCGGACGCAGCCCGACAGAGGACGGTGGAGGTGGGCGAAGTCACAATGCCCGCGGCTTGAGTACAGTACTCATGGGAGGCGGCATCAAGGGTGGCATGGCCTACGGATCTACTGACGAAGTTGGAGGCGCAGCAGTGGAAAACAAGGTTCACGTGAAGGATATTCACGCTACGGTCCTCAACCAGCTCGGATTTGACCATGAACAACTGACCTTCGCGACGGGCGGACGAGACTTTCGTCTCACTCAACCCACCCGCACTCTGCCTCAGGGAGGCATGCCGGTGAAAGGCATCATAGCCTAACCAATAGAAGAGCAACACCTATCTGTGTTGGATAGACAATCAAGCTTAGAGAAGCTCAAGAAAAGGAAACTGTGTGATGAGATATCCCTTCAGGATTCAAACAAGGAACTTTAATCCAATTATACTTGGTGCGATCGTAATTGGACTCTTGGCTAGTCCTCTACAGTCCCAACATAAGATATCTGCTGCCGATCAGGAATATTTTGAGGCAAAGATAAGGCCTATCCTCATTGATTATTGTTATGACTGCCACGGAGACGGGGCCACCAAGGGCAGTTTGGATCTCTCAACTAAAAACGGCTCTCTAGCAGGCGGTTCTTCGGGGCCGGGAATTGTTCCCAATGACCCCGGAAAAAGTTGGGTAATTAAGCGGATTAAAGACCTCGGGGACCCCATGCCCCCAGCTGGAAAAGATGAGATTCCAGAGGCATTGGTTTCAGAACTGGAAAATTGGATTCGTCGCGGGGCACCCGACCCACGCACGGGCAAGTCGGCTGGTGTCATCAAAAGCGAACAGGACTTGGAAAAAGCCAAAGATCATTGGGGTTTTAAGCCGGTAGAGGAGCCAAATCTTCCTTCCCCGGACCTTATATTCAACGGCAAGATTAAGGGCTGGATCAAGAATCCCATCGACGCCTATATTCTTCGTAAACAACAGGAAAAAGGAATGGTCCCCTCTCCTGCTGCAGACAAATGGTCACTTTTACGTCGTGTTTCCTTTGATCTGACTGGCCTTCCCCCTTCCTATGAAGACACGCAGCGTTTTGTTAACGGAGAAGAATCTTACGAGCAGGTAGTTGATCGTTTATTGGCCAGCCCCCAGTACGGCGAACGCTGGGGCCGGCACTGGCTTGATATAGCAAGGTACTCGGATACCTCCGGCGGGGATAACCGTCGCGGCAATTTGTCCCGCTACATCTATGCGCATACCTACCGGGACTGGGTCATCAACGCCTTCAATGAAGACAAGCCCTTCGATAAATTCCTCATCGCCCAGATTGCTGCAGACTATCCGGAGGGAAGAGAACATCACGAAGACCAGGCAGCAATGGGCTTTCTTACTGTTGGACCACGGGTCGCCGGCGGTGACGAAATAATTGACGACCGTATCGATGTTATCACACGAGGAACCATGGGGCTGTCTGTCTACTGTGCCCGCTGCCATGACCACAAGTTTGACCCGGTGCCAACCGCCGATTACTACTCGCTTTATGGTGTATTCCGTAGTTCACGCGAACCCTCTGAGACGGAAAAACCCGTACTCATTCCAGACTGGGGAAAAAATTCTTCCAACTCAGGCGCCTACAACGCCAACCCTGATTACGCCAAATTTCAGGCCGAAAAGACAAAGCTGGAAAAGGGACATGAAGCTTTCCGTGTCAAAGAGGAATATGAAATGGAAAAAGAGTCGCGGGACAAGGCTGACACCTACATGTACTGGACTCATATGTTCACCAAGGCGGAGATTCGCGTACAAGATAACCGAGGCCAATTTGAACGTGCAGTGGAAGAAATGCAGAAGAAGGCCGGGGTAAAGGTTGACAACAAGAACCGTATCCGTCTTAAAGCCGAGGTTGGAGAAACCTGGCAGCGCTATCTAAGTCGCAAGAAGGAGGATGACCGTGTGTTCGGACCGTGGAAGACATACGGGAATGTAGCCACAAACCGATTGGGTGGCTTCATCCCCGGTGAACTTACCAAGGCGCGGCAGAAACTGATCCCCATGCTTAATCAGGACCCCAAAAAGAAGGGCAAAAAAATCAACCCCATCGTGGCGTCATATTTTCCGGCCAACAAACCTCCCCGCACCATGCTCGAGGCGGCCAAACGCTATAAGGCCATGTTCGACATTGCCTCCAAGCAATGGATTTATGCTAACAGTGTGTACCAAGCCAAACGCCAGCAGGCAGTTGCCAAGGGAGAGAAACCCATGGACCCCCCAAGAAATATGGAGGATGCCCAGAAAAGGTTTGGCGTAAAATTTGATGAACAATTTGGCAAGGGCTATGCAAAAAACATGGAGGAAATCCGAAAGGTCATGTTTGACCGGAACCATCCCGGCGATTATCGATTCGACAATCTTAAGCGTAGAAATGGCGGACTGGAGCGTGAAGAAAGAGAACGGTTCATCTCCAAGATTGAGAGCCTTAAGATCAATCATCCCGGGTCGCCCCCACGAGCCATGGTCATGGTTGATGGTCAGCCACGTAATGAGAAAATCATGATCAAGGGAAATCCCCGGCAAAGAGGCAAAGAGGTGCCGCGCCAATTTCTTGGCATTCTTTCCGGTGAAGAGCGAAAACCATTTAAATCCGGGTCGGGGAGGCTGGAACTTGCCAAATCCATAGCCAATGAGAGCAACCCCTTAACCGCCCGTGTGGCGGTCAATCGCGTCTGGAGTCACCATTTTGGAAAAGGTATTGTGAGTTCATTAAACGAGTTCGGGTTGCGGGCTATGGATCCTACACATCCCGAACTCCTCGATTACCTTGCGTGGTATCTTGTGAAGAATGGTTGGTCGATGAAAAAGCTTCATAAACACATCGTCACCTCCAACACCTACCAGCAAACCAGTGACGATAACCCACGCTATAGCGTCAAGGATCCTGACAATCTTTATTACTATAAGATGAGCCGGCGGCGCCTTGATTTTGAAGCTTTTCGTGACGGGCTACTCCATGTATCGGGCAAGCTAGATATGAAGATGGGGGGGAAACCTCTCCCTCTTACTGGCGGCGATTCAAACTACCGTCGAACAGTATATGCATTGGTAGATCGCCGAAATTTAAATGAAATGTTTAAAACTTTTGACTTCCCTAGCCCTGACTCCACCGCAGGGCAACGATTTACCTCCACCGTCACACAGCAGGCGCTTTTCATGCTGAATAGCTCCATGGTGGCCGACCTTGCCGGCCGAATTGTAAATCGGCAGGAATTTAAGAGCATTCAAGACGATCGGAGCCGTATCACCACTCTATACAACATGGTGTATCAGCGGGATCCTGAGCCTATAGAAACCAAGCTCGGGCAACGTTTTCTTCAGGAACAAACTGGCGGAGTTATAACCTCAAACATGGCCAAAGCGCCCACTTGGTACAACGGTTTTGGCCAGTGGAACGTACTCGATAAGGAGAAGAAGGTGTATGCCGTACAATTTCGCCAATTCCCGTTTACTGATGGAAAAGTGTGGAAAGGCAATTCATCAGCATACGGCCACCTAAAACTGACCGCCCAGGGGGGACATCCTGGCCCTCAACCGAACGTCGCTGTAATCCGCCGCTGGGTCGCGCCCATGAACACCACCGTCACCATCTCTGGCAGGCTCGAGCATCAGTTGAATGATGAGGCGCAATCTTTTTACGATGATTTTAAGGATGAACAGCGGAAATGGTATGATAAGAACGCATGGGATGGAGTAACCGGAATCGTCGTGTGGAGCCGTACCGCCAACCGAAGTGGACAGCGTTTTGGAAAGGAGATTTGGCGATCTGACGTACGTCGCGGCCGTCGCGATGCCTCCGGTCAGGAAATTAACGTACAACTTGGAGACACCATCGACTTTATCGTCACCAGTAAGGGCTACCAAAATCCAAACACGTTGCGCAGTGTAGCAGCACAATTCAAACTCGAGAATCCTCAACAGGATAATTTCACCTGGAACCCGAAGGTTAGCATTAAAACTGAACTCGCCCAAGCTATGCAGAGAAAGGCCGGAACGATGATGGTTTCATCCTGGACTGCCGCTGATGAGTTTGAAGGAGCCAGTTACAAACCCAAGCCACTCAATGCCTGGGAAAAATACACGCAGGTTCTTCTGCTCTCGAACGAAACCGCCTACTCGGATTAAGACGACTCACGGAGCGGGTACGAGTGGGAGTAATTCATGTTTCTGTCCCTGTAATTCGCGTTGTTCCTCCAAAGTACGCATTAGCTCTTCTTCAGGCAAATTAGGCTGAGCCATAAGACGGGTAAGGGCCGCCAGCTTCAGGTCTAAATATTGATCGCGCATACGTGTCACCAAATCCTTTAACTGCCGGGAGGGATCAGGAATCTCGCTCGCTTCTGCCAGAACAGCGGTCAGGAGCCGACTCGAATCTGCATCCAAATCATTCACCAAAATCTCTACCGATGCACCGGTTTGCGCAGCCCTCTCGAGAATCGCCCTTACCTGCGGATGTTTAACCCACCGCAAATCCAGACAATCGGCTGTCCAGTCACTGAATGCCTGATCATAGAAAGCCAAACGCAACAACCAACGCTCCTGTTGTGAAGGCGGCTCAGTTTGAACCACCGGTCCTGTCTCCGAAGTGCTAGTCGGGCGAGCATTAGCTGGCTTCGGTACAGTAATGCGCTGAAACTCCACTCGCACCGATTCAGCAGAAGCTCCCACCGCCAATGCTGTTTGTTGCGCGCACCCATCCAACAGAACCGCATCCTTCGTTTTGCGAACCGCTAATCCCATCGCCCTGATAACCTCACGCTGCCCCCGTTCTTGCTGCACATTGTGCTCTCCCAACAAGTGGCTCAGATAGAAATCAAAAAAACCAGGGGCCTTATCCATAAGTTCCCGGAACGCATCAACTCCTTGTTCACGAATATAGCTATCTGGGTCATGCGGCGCAGGCACCTTCATCACCCGCACGGCCAGCTCTGATTCCAACAAAGAATCGAATGAACGCACTGCCGCTTCCTGTCCGGCCGTATCCGAGTCAAAACATAACACCACCTCAGACGTATATCGCTTAAGAATACGAGCATGCTCAGCCGTAAGCGCGGTCCCCTGCGGAGCCACCACATTTTTGAGACCCGCCATGTAACAAGCCATCGTGTCCAGCTGCCCTTCACATACGAGAGCAGATTTGGCATCTAGAATTTCACGCCGAGCCTTATCCAAACCATAAAAGACTCTACTTTTATGAAATAAAACTGTCTCTGGAGAATTTACGTATTTTGCCGCCTTTACTTCCGCATCCAACACTCGTCCGCTGAACCCTATTACCCGGCCCTGCTCATCGTTAATGGGAAACATTAACCGGCCTCGAAAACGCCCGTACCGTTTCCCGTCCCGATTAGCCACTAATCCCGACTCCTCCATTAAGCCCAGATCGAAACCCTTCGCACGCGCCCAGTTTACGGTATCCTCCCAGGATTCCGGGGAAAACCCTAACTGAAACAATTCGGCCGACTCGCGGCTGATACTCCGAGATTTAAGATAATCACGAGCCGGTTGTCCAATGTCCTCATTAATGAGGACATCATGCCAGCGTTTGGCCAGTTCTGCATGCACATGCAACAGTCGGTTCTTCTGGTTTCTCGTTTTTTCCGCCTGCGGGTTCTGCTCAAACTCAAAGACAATCCCTGCCCGCTCGGCCAGTCTCCTGACCGCTTCAACAAATTCCAGATGTTCATACTCCTGCAAAAACTTGAATACATCACCGCCTGCATTACAACCAAAGCAGTGGTAAATCTGTCTTTGTGGATTAACATTGAAACTCGGACTTTTCTCGTTATGGAAAGGGCACAGAGCCACATAGTTCCCTCCCGCTTTTTTCAGGGGGAAATAACCACCGATTACTTCAATGATATCACTCGCTACACGAATCTTATCGAGCGTTGATTGGGAAATGCGCCCAGCCATGGCCACCTATCGTTGATCGTTGTTAAACAACCACTGACGAATGTTGGCCGCCTCTGGATGCTGAGGATTCAACTTTAGAATCCGTCGGTAATGGATTTCGGCCTGCTCGGGAACCTTAAGGTGTTCTGAATAAATCACGGCCAACCCCAGATGGGCCGGCACATAATCCCGGTATACCTCGAGCAGCTTCTGAAATTCCCGTGCTGCATCAATATAATACTCACTCCGGTTCAAAGCAGTAGCAAACCCGTGCCGAGTCACCTTGGATAGTGGATTGATTGCCAGGGCTTTCTCGTATACAGGCAAGGATTCCTTTACTTCACCTTGCACCTGCATGGCCAAAGCAATATTTACATAAGCCTGCTGGTGGGCGGGATTCTCTTTTAGTACCTTGCGGTAACCCGCAATCGCTTCATCAAGCTCTTGGAGACGATGCTGATGGAATGCCTGATCAAAAATTGCCTTCAGCCGCTTTGGGTCCTGCACTGACTCAGGCAAAGGTCGTTCGGGTTTAAGGTAGCGATATCGTGCCACCCCCGGCAGCTCAGGCACCTTAAAGCTCTTAGGAGCATCAGGCCGATGAGCAATTGAGGGCGTATCATCAACCTTTGATGCAAGATGCGGAGGGGTAACCTCTTTCGGGGGAGGCTCAACAGATGGGTTGGGATTGATGGGGGGAGCCGTCCTCTCAGGAAGCACCTGCGCGGTTTCCTTAGGTGCTTTAGTTTGGGCTATCGCATTGGGGTTACTAACCGGCGGAATCTCAACCACCAGATTAGTCTTGCCCAAGGCAGTGGTTGACGAAGGGACTGTATTGGTGTTCCGAAGCGGCAAAGACGCGGTAAGATTCGTTTCGCTCGCCAAAGGCTCCGGCTCCGGGTTCAACCTTGACTGCAGTTGATCCGTCATAATCTGAACATGAGGGTGGGGCTTCGAATTCAGATCGATGTATGCCTTAAATGATTCCAGCGCCAATGCTTCGCGATCTGGAAAGGATTCGGGGGTATAACGGTAATAGGCAATCGCAAGATTGAGCTGAGCCTCAGAAAAGTCTTTCTTGTGCTCCAACGCGTTCTTAAAACTCGCAATTGCTTCAACTGGTTTATTAAGTTTTAGCTGGATGATTCCCATTCGATTCCACGCCTCTGGAGAATTACTTTTTAGCTTAATGGCTCTTTCCAAAGTAACCTGTGCCTCAGACCAGTGACCATTGCGACGAAATGCCTCTGCCAACCAAAACAACGAGTAAAAACTCTGCTTCTCGCTGGCATAGGTATGGAGTTTTTTTTCAGAATCAACCAGCTGGCCACGATCCAGCCCTAATCGACCCATGTTGAAATATAATACAAACGACGGATCATTGGGAGAACGTCGCCTTTCTCCAGCAACTTCGACAGCCTGACGGTAGGCCTGATCCGCTCCCGCCAAATCTCCAGCCCGGTGAAGAGCCATACCGAGATAATTCCACGCACGCCATTCTTTGGGCAGCTGTTTCACTGCTTCTTTAAAGTGTACCACCGCATCCTTGGGTTCCCCTCTCTCCAATAACTCCTCCCCCTTATACAAGGCCTGAACACCCGGCGGTTTGCAGCCTATTCCAGCTACAACCAAAAATATTGTAATGAATAAATTAAATTTTTGTCTCGTACCCATAGGTGGAAAATCTATCTTGGACAGCGAGCATGGTTGCAAAATTGGTACATTTGGCAAAGGCGCATTATTCACCAGCTCGGCGCACATTATTCACTTGTTTGCTCCTTTTGTGCCCCATCGGACTAACTGCCGGCACAAAGACAAAAGTAACCAAAATTCACGCGCCAAAGGCAACACGCTACTTCCAAACCAACCCTAAACAAGTCTTGGCCATGGTGGAAAGCGGGGTAAAACATCTAAGCAACCAAACATCACCGATTGCGGCATGGCGCCACTTCATCTCAACCAACGATATTGTGGGACTCAAAATCAATACCCGCCTCGGAACACTTTCTGGCACTCGTCCGGCGGTCGTCGAAGCGGTGATTCAAGGACTAACACGTGCTGGAGTCCCCAGGGGAAATATAATTATTTGGGACCGTGAATTGAAGGATTTGAAACGGGCGGGCTATATCCCAATAGCGAAAAGACTCGGTGTTCAATTAGCCGGTGCAAGGGACAGTGGATACAGCTCATGGAATACCTATACCGTACCCGCCCTTCACTGGGATCTGGATAAGAGCGACCGGTTGTTTGGAAAGGAAAAATCCAGCGCCATCTCTCATACTTCCAAACTCATCACCGAACGACTCAGTGCCATTATCAGCATTCACCCACTCATCGCCGATCGTCAAAGTGGTATCCGTGGTCATCTGCAAGGATTAGCCCTTTCCAGTGCTGATAATACCAACCGGTTCGAAAAATCAACCCCTCATCTCAATCTGGCGGCTGCTGAGTTAATGGACCGCATAGCGTTTTCAAAATCCATTTCTCCAACTGATTTCAAGCGCAACCTTAAAATCCTACAAGCCAGTCAATCGTCACAGGCATACCCGCTTCATTTACTGAAGACCCAAGGCAAAGTGTTTTACTATTATCAGAAAGCTTCAAATGAGAACCTACCCGCGCACCAAGCCTTCACTCTCTCTTACGAAACGGCGAAGGAGGAAAATATAGGGCAAACCCTTTTAATCCGAACTGATAAACACGAATGGGAACAGGTCATTTTACCCGATGGGCGCAATATTCTGGAACGCAAAACTCTTGGCAGAGAAGAAATGGCCCAATCAAAACTCAGGCTACATATTACCGATGCCCTCCTCTGCCAATTCCATCATGGAGATCAATCACGACCTGACTTTTCAACAGCCTTAAACGAGCTTTGGTTTAGTAAGGATCCGGTCGCATTGGATACCTTATCCTATGAACTCATAACCAAATTACGCGTCTATTTGAAACTACCGGTGCGATCCAGCCCCCGTAAACTTCTGGGTTACGCCTCCAAGATGATGATGGGAACCGATTCGGTTCAGTCGATGCAAATTGAAACAATCAGACTTCAGGACCGCGCATCCGAATAAAATCGCGAATCAAAGCCAGTTCCTCGACTCCGGCGATGGTATGTTCCTTGGCAAATTCGTGTGCCTCAATCTGCAGTCCTCCCTCGGTGATGAGCTGACGCAATTGACCTTTCACCTTGTCTGCTGGGATAATTGGATCAAGCGTGCCATAAGTAAATAGCGTCTCCTGTTCCTTGGCAATGGGAGAAAGCTCATCGAGAGCAGTGTCCGGATCATGAACGTAACCGCTGATACCAATACACCCAGCCAACCTGTGAGAGTAGCGCATCGCCATTTCCATGGTCATGAGACAACCCTGGCTAAATCCAAATTGGAATGTCTGACTCGAAGGAAACCCACCCTCTCTCTGGTTATCCAGCAGTTCCTCAATGACCTTTCGGCTGCGTTTGACCCCTGGATCAGGATCCTCATAAATATCATACCACGAAAAACCGCCGTGATAATCATCAGGCGCATTAACCAGTAAATAATTCAACCACGGCAAGTCCAGTGCCTTGGGCAACCATCGATAACCTTCCATACTATCCCCCAAACCATGGAGCACAACCATCAACCATTTGGAGTCGGGTTCAGCAGCAGGAATAAGTTCAGTATCCAGCATGGAGCAAGGCCCAAGAGAGAACAGGAATATGCATAAAAAAAGTTATGGATATAAACCGCTATCCACTGGAGCAAAGGACTGCTGCGGCGATCCCGCAAGACCGCCGCAGCAGTTGGCTCTCCACCTACCAACTTAAAGCAGAAGCGGTCTGGTATTCCGTCACGCGTGTCTCGAAGAAATTCTTCTCCTTTGCCAGATCAATGGTCTCACTCATCCAGGGGAAAGGATTGCTGGAGCCGTATTTGGGTTTCAAGCCGATGCGCTCAAGGCGCCTGTCGGCAACATGCTGCACATAATCGCGAAAGAGACCTGCATTGAGACCCAGAATACCATTAGGCAAACTATCCTGTGCATAGGCAATTTCAAGCTCCACGGCCTTTTCAATCATCTCGTTGATCTCGGTCTGAAATTCCGGTGTCCATGCCTCCGGGTTTTCCTTCTTGATACCGTTAATCAGGTCGATACCGAAGTTGAGATGGATGGTTTCATCTCGCATGATATATTGAAACTGCTCTCCAATACCTGTCATACGATTTTGACGGTGGAAGGAAAGAATCATCACGAAGCCGGAATAGAAAAAGATACCCTCCATGATGACATAGAAACCTATCAGATTCTTAAGGAACTCCTGGACCCCCTCCAGCGTAGAAGTGTCGAAATCCGCCCGCAGAATACCCTCGGTCAACTGCATCTCAAACTCATCCTTGTCGCTGATGGAGTTGACCTCATGATACATGTTGAACACTTCACGCTCATCAAGGTTTAGTGATTCGCAGATGTAGTGAAAGGTGTGGGTATGAATGGCTTCCTCAAACGCCTGACGAAGAAGGTACTGGCGACACTCTGGATTGGTCACAAACTTGAAGATGGCCAACACGATGTTGTTGGCGACCAGACTCTCTGCTGTGCTGAAAAACCCGAGATTACGCATGATCACATGACGTTCTTCAGTACTGAGTTTATTGGATTTCCATAGCTCAATATCTTTCTGCATCGGCACCTCATTGGGCATCCAATGATTCTTGCAACCATTGAGATAATGCTCCCAGGCCCAGTCGTATTTGATGGGCATGAGCTGGTTTACATCCACGGCGTTACAGTTGATGAGCCTTTTATCCTTAACATTAATGCGCTTGGTGAGATCGTGTGCCTCAGGGCGCTGGTCTGATGCGTTGCAACAGGACATAGATTTTCCTCCTCTTGTTTTGTTTATTGGTTGGTTAAATTACTGGCAGGCCTCGCACTCCGGATCAAGAATACTGCAGGCTTTGGGCTCCTCACGATGGACTTCAATCTCACTGGAGGCCGACTTGCTCTTCATCCATTTGGGCTGGATACTGTGCCGGTTCACGTCCAGCGTTGACTTCTCAATCTGCGTCGCGGCCAAACTGCGCAGATAATAGGTCGTCTTCAGCCCCGCTTCCCACGCAAAGAAGTACATGTCGCTCAGTACACGACCGGTTTTCTGTCCTTCTGGCACCTGATTAAGATCAAAGTACAGGTTCAGAGACTGACCCATATCAATCCATTTCTGCCGACGGGCCGCACAGGCGATAAGCCATTTGGAATCGATTTCAAATGAAGTACGGAAAATATCCCTCAGATCTTCCGGTACACGATCGATTTCCAATACCGACCCATCATGATATTTCAAATCCTCCACCATTGCGGCATCCCACAAGCCACGCTCCTTGAGTTGATCAACCAGATAATCATTCGCCACAATGAAATCACCGGAGAGATTCGCCTTGGCATAGAGATTCTTATAGGTCGGCTCAATCGACTGGCTCACTCCAATGATGTTGGCGATAGTGGCCGTCGGGGCGATGGCCATGGTGTTACTGTTGCGCAGACCGTGTTTGGCAACTGATTCACGAACCGGCCCCCAATCCATCTGAGAACTGCGATCGAGTGTGAGATGGCCCCCTCGTTCCTGCTCAAGCAGATCGATGGTATCAATGGGAAGCAGTCCGCGATCCCATTTCGAGCCCTGATAACTTTCATAGGTGCCTCGCTCGGCGGCCAGCTCACTTGAAGCGAGAATAGCATAGTAGGAAATCATTTCCATGCTGCGATCGGCAAACTCGACTGCTTCCTGGCTGGAGTAAGGAATGCGCATTTTGTACAGTGCATCCTGAAAGGCCATCACTCCCATTCCCACCGGCCGATGGCGCATGTTCGCAGTTCTTGCCTCAGGCGTGGGATAGAAATTAATATCGACCACATTATCCAGCATGCGAATAGCCGTACGAATCGTCTGGGCAATCAATTCCTCATTAAGACCGTCATCCTTAAGATGAGCCGTAAGATTCACCGAACCCAGATTGCACACGGCCGTTTCCTCGGTGCTGGTATTGAGCAGAATTTCAGTGCAAAGATTGGAGCTGTGCACCACGCCCGTGTGGTCCTGAGGCGAACGCACATTGGAAGGATCCTTAAAGGTAATCCAGGGATGCCCGGTCTCGAAGAGATTCATCAGCATTTTCCGCCAGAGATCCTCCGCTTCCACTGTCTTAACGTGTGTAATCTCCCCAGCCTCAACCATGGCCTCGTACTCTTCATAGCGCTTTTCAAAAGCCGAACCGTAGAGGTCGTGTAAATCCTCCACATCGCCCGGACTAAAGAGGGTCCATTTGCCCCCTTCCTTCACGCGCTTCATGAACAAATCCGGAATCCAGTTTGACGTATTCATATCAGGAGTACGCCGCCGTTCATCACCGGTATTCTTGCGCAGCTCCAAAAAGTCCTCGATATCCAAATGCCACGTCTCAAGATACGCACACATTGCCCCCTTGCGTTTGCCTCCCTGATTCACGGCCACCGCCGTGTCATTGGCCACCTTAAGGAAGGGAATCACACCTTGGCTCTCGCCATTGGTTCCCTTGATATGTGAACCGGTGGCACGGACATTGGTCCAGTCATTTCCCAGCCCTCCGGCCCACTTGGAAAGCCGGGCATCATCAGCCACCAGTTTAAATATACTCTCCAAATCATCATCCACCGTGCTCAGGTAACAGGAGGAAAGCTGCGGATGCAGCGTACCCGCATTGAATAGCGTAGGAGTAGAGGACATAAACCGGAATGAGCTGAGCACGTTGTAAAACTCAATTGCCCGTTTCTCCCTGTTCTCTTCATTGATAGCCAATCCCATGGAAACACGCATAAAAAAGTACTGCGGTGTTTCGATGCGAGTGCCACCGATATGGATGAGATAACGATCGTAAATCGTCTGAATTCCCATGTAGGCGAATTGCTGATCGCGTTCAATGTCCAGGGCATCGGCCAGTACATCGAGATCGAATTTCAGCAATTCTGGAGAGAGTCGATCGGCAGCCACCCCTTGCTGAAGATAATCACAAAAATGATGACCGTGGACCTGTGTCAACTCGGAAGGCGAATCATATACTGGCAACACCTCCTCATAAATCTGATTTAACAACAAACGCGCAGCCACGTAGGTATAGGCTGGCTCCTTCTCAATACGTGCCTTGGCAGACATGACCATGGCCTTGTCGATTTCAGTGGTGTGCACCCCGTCATACAAGTTGCGCATAGTCTCATCAAACAGGTCATTAGCCTGACACCTGTCCTCCACTCCGCGACAGGCTCCATAAATATCGCGTTTGAGCCGATTGGGATCGAGCACCTCCTTGCCTCCATCAGGCAGCGTCACATACATCACTTCCTGTGCTTCGCCATCCACGGTTCGATCGCCTCGAATTGCGCGGGCCTTACGGTGTTCTTCACGGTAAACAATATAACGTCGGGCAGCTCCGCGGAAGCCCCGTTCCATGAGCTTATCTTCAACTGTATCCTGAATACGCTCGATCTCAAGAGCCTCGCCTTTCACTGCTCGGCTAATGCATTTCTCCACTACCTCATTAGCAAGCCGTTGCGCATCAGCCTGCATCTCTTCGGGAGCCTTCGCGTCATACTCCAGTTCTGCATCCGCCTTTAAAGCCGACTCAATGGCCAAATAAATTCGGGTTTCGTCAAAATCTATTACGCGACCATCACGTTTACGCACTTGAAACTGCTGTCCTTTAAGGGGGTCCAGTGTAGCCATCCGCAATTGGCCATCGAGCTGCTCATTGATCATATACTTATTATCTCCGTCATCGCTGCGGCTCGCCAAATCCGCTCATTCGTAAATGGACAGCACAAGCCGATGCTTGGCGCCCGTGGGGGGGCTTGGTTGGGTCAAACCATTCCCGCTGCCTTGGCTTGGCAGCAGCCCGCACGCACGTGCGGGACTCGTTGAACACTTCCCGGAGCAAAACTTCCACTAAGAAGTTCATACTCAAATTGGTTTCTAAATAGCCTCATTTTACCGAGAAAACAGGTGGTTATTCACACAAATCACACAGTTTGTTGTGAAGCTTATTAATAGTCTATACACAACCTGTAGTGTGACCGGTTGGTCAACTGCGCGATATATTGGGGTATCCTGAAATAGAGTCAATACATTTCCTGCTGAACTGTGAATAAAGCAACAGCAAGAAACATAGGTGTAACGTTTCAGCCCTGTATTTAGCCATTTTTCATAGAAAAAAAACAATTCACACAAGAATATTCACATCAAAATACAATTTGAAGATGTGATTTAGGTGAATAGACCTATTTTAAGTCTGTTTTTCAGCCAATGACTGTTGACAAGTCTTTCAAGGGTAATCTAAAGGCAATAATCGGAAGCAAAACGTTATTCGCCCCGGAACCCGTTGGGCATCTCTGCCCCCTTTTGAATCCATTCAATGAGCTTCGTCACTTCCTCAGCAGAAACCTGTCCTTTTCCCTTGGGAGGCATTACTTCCTCATGATCTTGGGGCAAAAGAATAACCCGAATCAAGGAACTCTTCGCGGGATCTCCGGGCACCAAGGCCGGTTCTTCACTCTCTCCACCTATCAGCAAAGATTCCCGATCATCAACTCTCAAATCCCCCTTATCTTTATCTGGCCCATGGCATTTAACACAACGTTCTTTGAGAATCGGCCAAACCTCACTCCATAAACGATTTTCCCCGCCATTAGCTCCTTTCTCGGCAGGAACATTTCTGGGCTCACCTTCCAGCCAGTTTTTGATCGGAGCGGGTGCATGCTTTAAAAAGAATTCCGTGCCGTGTGTCATCTTTCCCCCAGAGTGACCGACAAGAGGCAGCAACAATACAATTACCGCAAGCAATCCCCGAAACCCGTTACGTAATCTTGCGCTTGACCTGTGGTGCTCCCATGTCAATAACCCCATCGCTACCACCGAAATCCACATAACCGCCAATCCATAGTTCTTGTGTGATTCCACAACCTGAACATTGTAGCCTCCATCCTGTTTCAGCAATATCCCCACAGCAACGGTCCCAAGCGTACTGGCTACCGCAACCTGCGTCATCCGATATATGATAAGCCTTAATTCTGCGCCTCTATTTCTGTGCCACACCACCTCCAAGGCAGCAACTACCAACATTAATATCATCGGGAAATGCAGAATAACCACGTGAAGTGGTCCCAAAAATAAACCCCATTTGAACTGAATTTGAGACGCCCATGAAAGCACGCAGCAAGCCACAAAAAATAAAGCTATAAATATCTTGTCTCTCATAGAACCGGCCCATTTCTCCAACTCAGGTAAGAATCAGACTCCAACCCGCTCAAACTAATTCGAAACGAGTACTGTAATAACAACTGACAAACAATACCCAATGTTAATCAATTATTGATGTCAAAAAACCGTAACTTTCTTACAATTCATTAATGATGGCTTTCGCCTTGTTCCCCGGCGATTCTGCACTGTTACTGGCAATTCTGGTAATAGGGGCTTGGACGCTTCTAGGCAGAGTAACCGATGGCCTAAGAATGGGCATGCTGTTTATCGCCACCTTCCTTTCTTGGCTCTTGGCCCCTCTGCTTGGAAACTGGATGCCAGCTTTTCTTTTGCCATCGGCTCCAATCTGGAGTGATTTAGGATTTGGAGCCATTCCAGCCTTCGGACTCCTCATGCTTATCTTCAGTGTCGCAGCATATTTCTTAAATAAAAAAGTGACACTGAATCTTAAATACAAATGGGATATTGCAAAACATGAAAAATGGGAAAATCTCAATGCCACGTTGGGCCCGACTTGTGGCGGTATACTGGGTGTTTGGTATTACCTGTTAATCGGTGGAGTTATCATGCCTTTTGGCTACTTCACGGCCAGCATCCAATCGGCCCAACCAGTAAATGACCCGTTGAGCTACCAACTCGGCGGACGTTTGTACCGTGATATGAGTTCATTGGGGCTAAACGGTGCCGCCCGCATTTTTGACCCCGCTCCTGCCAACTATTATCCAGCAGTCGACATAGCGGCATTAACCTACAATAACTTCAGCACCAACAACTTGAAGCACATAAACCGTTTTCGTTCCCGTTTATTGGGTTATCCGGGGATGGTCGATGCAGCCTATAATCGACACATCATGGCCTTAACGCATATATGGACTACCAATACTTTCTTTATGGGGCTCCACTCTCGCACCAACCTCACCCACCTCTTGACCCATCAGGGACTATACGCTGCGCGGAAAGATGACAACCTGAAGGCACAGCTTTCTCAGATGGATTTACATGATCTCACGCGGTTTCTCCAGAGCGGTAAATCACAGCAATATAATGTCGCCATCCTCAAGCAACAAGGCCGCGACCCGATTCTCGGTCGCTGGGAACTGGATCCAACCGACACCTTGCAACAGTTTAAGTCAAAATATCCCAAGATGGCCGAACGAAAGGAACGAGCTTTATTGGATTATCTCGAAACAATCTCGGAACACTTAAGTCTCAGCTTTTCCGATGGTTACTGTTATCTCGAAGGCCGTGCTTTTCCTGAACGGGCCCTAGGGGTGCGGGTCGCAAACAATAATACCAATGGCTCCACTAACGATTTTATTCCCGACATACCTCCACTCAATTTAACCGCTTATTCATGGCTAATTAGCCATGGTTCCTGGGAAAAGAACCCTGCTGGAGCATATCTCACTCAATTTAAGTTAATGAAAGCAACGAGTCAGGTTTCCATTCAACTTTACCCAAGTCGCATCATGCTTACCTTGGAGTCATTCCGATCAGAGAAGTATGTTTTTAAACGGCAAAAACTTTGAGCTTTAATCAGTCAGGGCTCCAAGTTGCCTCAGGAGGCAATCTGAAAGGCCGCGTAATGACTCAACCGCTGGCAATTCTACAACGCACGCATTTGCCTGTTGGATATAGTCCTCAACCACCTCACAACAAGAAGCTGGAATATGCTGCCCCAACAGTCTTTCACGAATGGTTCCAGCCTGCGCCTCGCCATCCTTTAACATGGCAAGCCAAGCCTTTCGCTCAATTTCATCAGCACGTTCGAGTGCGATGATGACCGGCAGGGTTGCTTTGCCGGTAATAAGATCTGTGCCCAGCGACTTGCCTGCATGGTTCTCCTCTCCAAAGACGTCCAAGCAATCATCATAAATTTGGTAGGCGGTTCCCAGTTTCAATCCATAGTCACGAAGGGCCTGATGAATTTCAGGGTTTTCTGGCACGGCAAAACGAGCCCCCAATTCACAGGCTAAAGCAAAGAGTTCGGCAGTCTTCATTTGAACCAGTTCCAGATATTCCGTCCGACTCAATTCAAAATTCCCACGATGGAGGGTCTGGCGAATCTCTCCTGTACAAACAACCTTGGCTGATTGACTGACCAGTCGACACACTTCATTGGAAGGCAATTTTGCGGCCAGCTTCAGGGCCTCAGCAAAAAGACAGTCACCCGCCAACACAGACACCTTGTTCCCCCAGTGAGCTGCCAAGGTAGGTCGACTTCGGCGCACCTCAGCTCCATCTACAACATCGTCATGAACCAGAGTAGCAAGATGAACCATCTCAATAATCACCGCGGCGTGCACATGTTTAGGGTTTAACCCTCCCGTAGCCCGCGCCCCTAAAGCCACCAAGGCAGGCCTCAGCTGTTTTCCCTGACTACCTAGGGCATACTGAATGAAGTTGGCTATTTGCGGATCAAAGCTTCTCACCTCCTCCTGCAGGCACCCAGAAACCTCGTCGAGAAAAGGCTGAATGGGATCACATAACTCTTGCCAGTTTCCTGGTGGAGCGAATTGAGCCGTTTGCGTCGCCATTGGGATCATTATACCTAATTACAGATTTTACTCAAATCTTGGTTTTTCCGAGAAGCAGGATTCGTTTGAACTCGTCTACACGTAAGGGCATTACCGATAGTCGGCTTTGCTTAATAAGTGCAACCTCGGACAATTTTGGGTCAGCCTTGATTTGATCCAATGTCACCGGTTCAGTGATCGTCTTCAGAGGCTTCAAATCCACCACACTCCAGTCCCCCTCCTTGGCCGTAGGATCGGGATAGGCCTCAGTCGTCACTTTGGCTATGCCCACCACGGCTTTTTCACTTACGCTATGGTAATACAAAACCAAATCGCCCTCTCTCATCGCCCGCAAATTGTTGCGCGCCTGATAATTACGCACACCGTCCCAATAGGTTCCCTTATCCTTCACAAACTGCGCCCACGAATACTTCTCAGGCTCCTGCTTCGCCAACCAATATTGCATGGGATAAGATTGATACGATCTAGATGCCCGAGTCACGAAAACACTACTCACCTGACCTTACATCAGCTAAGTTCAACCCGTGACTGACATCGCCGAGAACCTAGCCCAAGTACAGCAACGGATCACTGCTGCCTGCAACAGAGCGGGTCGTTCACATGAGGAAGTACAATTGGTCGCGGTAGGTAAAAAATTTACTGCTGAAGTCATCAGGGAAGCTGCTGATTGCGGCCTCACCCTATTTGGTGAGAATCGGGTACAGGAAGCCAAGGCAAAGATTCCCGATTGTCCGGGGCATTTGCGTTGGCACTTTATCGGTAATCTGCAGACCAATAAATGCCGTGATGCAATCATGCTCTTTGATATGCTTCACGCGGTGGATAGTCTGCCTTTGGCCGAAGAACTCAATAAACGCTGCAACCATGCCGCCAAGGTGATGCCGATTCTATTGGAAGTAAATGTGTCGGGCGAAGGAAGTAAACACGGTTTTACTCCTGAATCCGCTGTGGAATCAGTGGAGGCGTTTCCAAATTTCCCACAGCTCGAACTTCACGGCCTGATGACCATGGCTCCTTTCAGTCGCCAGCCGGAAAATTCGAGGCCCTATTTCCAGAAGTTACGCGAAGTGAAGAGTACTTGCGAAGATAAACTGGGCGCACCTCTGCCTGAATTATCGATGGGCATGAGTGGAGACTTTGAGGTCGCCATTGAGGAAGGAGCCACCCTCATCCGCCTCGGCACGACCCTCTTTGGAACACGTGCTCAGGCTAATAAGGATTAGGAGTGCATTTTGGGAAATTTTATGTTCCGATTCCGATCATCCGATGGATTTGACTCCCGACATGTTCACTGAAGAGATTAAGGCCGCGATTAAAGCCTTTGACCTTCACATTGTGTGCCTCGACAAATCACCAGAGGATTGTCAGGCATCACTGGAAAGTCTTCTGGCAAAATCCATTCGCACCTACGAAACACGCGGCGAAGGCATGCGCCATGGTATCGCACTGGATAATCAGGTCACCATCATTCTAAGCCAGATCGATGATGAACCAAAACCCATGTGTGGCATATATTTCAACCTGCACTCCCCGTACAAAAAGAAGCCACTCTCGTCTGTCCATGAACCGGCAGAACAGTAATTCCTTTCCTCCTCAAAAATAAAAAGAGCCCCAGAGATTACTCTCCGGGGCCCTTCTCCACCCATCCGTTACTCAGGGCGAACCGAATCGCCCTCACGGATGTCCCCCTTGTTGATATCAGCCACCAAAAAGGATTCATCAGTTTGTGCGGTAGTGAGAATTTCACCGACCTGCTGGTTTCCTCGGTAGACAAAATAGCGTTGTTCTGAAGGCGGCATTTGCGCCGTGAACACAAAATCCACCACGCAAAATCCCAATGCCTGATCCACCAGCATCACCTTGCCCTGACCGGTTTCAACCGTCTTTTTGACAACAGGTTTTGCAGGTGGAACATCACGATAACCTTGCCTAGGTAGAGACGGCTTTGGGGTCGTCTCTGCTTTTGGTTCGGAAGACGACCCACCTATACCCTTGATGCCTTTACATCCCAAAACGAAAATGCAGACACCAATAGCTACAAAAATATGGATGGCGAGTCTCCTTGGCACTCTCTCCGCACTCAGACTAGTCAGCATACCCCCTTAATCAACACCTCTTTGTTCACTTTTTCCTTGTTTTCGTGAATAAAAGCAAAATTCAGGAGGCATTTTAGTGTATCCAAATAAAAATCTTTGGAGTTGACGGGTAAACGTTAGTTTGCGATGGATACCCTTTCCGTTTATTTTTTTGTGTAAAATGCCTCGCGGTAAAAAAGGAACTCGAAAGCCATCCCCCAAGAGCGGGGCGGCAATAAAGTATGATGCCAACGCTTCGGCATTGGATGATGCCTATGGTATGCTTGCTGAGTTACGTCGGGAACTTTCTGATACCCGGGAAGACAAGGATGAACGGGGAGACTTGCTCCAGATGTTCGCCAGTTGCAAGGATTCTCAAAGAGCGTGGCTTATTCTTGAAGATTACTTCAACAAATTAAAACTGAGCCGAAAGGACTTCCCTGGTGATGAATGGTGGGAGAATGTTGCCGCTGCAAAGGGGAAGAAACGATTGGAAGCCCTTTCGATTGTTTTTCTCCGTGCCGGAAGACAAATGCCTGCCGAATTGGCCGAATTTGCGAATCTCAAGCGGTTTAATGAAATTGAAAAATCAGAACGGGAACGTGCCATATACAAGGATTTGGAAAATTGGATGTTTCCACCTGCCCCGAATCATCTCGATGCGCCTAGGGCGTCCATCCGCGCCATTGCCACCCCCAAACTGGAGGACCCCAATTCCGGCCTCCATTTACTGAAAATCGAATTTGTCATTCGCAGGCCACGCACCGGTGACCGCAAAAAATCCTTGGCCAATTTAGTTGATCTTACTGTACGTGCGGCGCATGAAAGGGAGCTCTTCCCTCCTGAAGACTGGGAATTTATCGAGTGGGTCACCGAACAATACGCAACCAAAGCTACAGATGACGGTCTCTACCTCTCTGACCAACAACTCCTGCAATGGCTTGCCCATTGGGGCTCAGAATCGCGATTACAACCGGGTATCGACAAACCACAGTATAGTTTTCTTGGACAGTTGACCGAGTTGGTTCCCAATCCCCTCACCAACTCCGCCAAATCTACACCTGTTCATCAGCTACACCTGCCCGATGGAACTAAAGTACCCATTCAGAAAGCGATATTCTTTACCGGTCGCCCAACCCTTGTTCTATGGAAGAACACCTTTTATTTTCTGCGTAACAGCCCATCGACCAAGCAGTTGGCCAGGTTGGTTGCCAACCCGCAGACAACCATCACACAAACCCCAGACTCCAAAAAAATCCAGAAGGGCGAAACCGAGCTTGCCTCCATCCGGGCCGTATCCACCCCTGAGCCAGAAGATACCGATTCAAGCCTCCATCTTCTGAAGGTCGAGTTTTTTGTCCACTTTTCAAAATCCGCTGACGCCCAAAAGAAAACCGTCGCAAATCTCGCTGACCTCATCAAGAAGTCCGCGAGAGAGAAGAAACGTTTCTGTCCCGGCGACTGGGAATTCATCGAGTGGGTCACTGAGAATTTTACCGCTGAAGCCGGCGATGATGACCTCTACCTCTCCGGTCAGCAACTCCTGCAATGGCTTGCCTATTGGGGGGAGGAATCCCGCCTGCAACCCAGTGTTGATCAACTGCAGTACCGTTTCCTTGGCCAACTCACCGAGCTGTCCCCCTCCCTCCGCAACGGCACCGCCGAGCTTGCCTTCACCCATCAACTACGTCTGCCCGACGGCACCGAAGCACCCATGGGGGAGGCTGTTTTCTTCGCCTGCCGACCAACCCTCGTCCTGTGGAACAGCACCTTTTATTTCCTGCGCAACAGCCCGCCGGCAAAGCTGCTGACCAAATGGGTCGCCAACCCGCGCGCGCCCATTACCAAACTCAGCACCCGTTTTATCACCCATCTGCGTCGCATCCATGAAGGAGGGGATGTGGACTGGAGCAGCCTATGTGATTCACTCGAAGCCAAGCCTCGTTTTGTTTTTGAGTTACACGGGGATCGACTGGAATTACGTTTGCAAGCTAGGGCCAAGGATAGCAGCCAGTGGGAATGGACCGGCCACGAATGGAAATTGATCGTTACCGGTCGCCGTCAGCCTAAGCGTCCACAAGTTCTGGAAGATGAGCGACTTGAGCCAGCAGTCAATTGGTTGCGCCAACTTGACTGGTTTACCCCTGAACCTGGCCTTTGGATTGGCGATGCAAATGAGAACTTCCTGCATGTACTGGCCAGTGTATGGGATGATCGTCCTGAGGACTCCGATTTTGTGGGCAATGATGCTTTCCAGCGTCTCTTTCTGAAACCCAAACGGCTCAAGCCCAAATTAATTGTCAAAGGCAGCGGCATTGACTGGTTGTCTGTCTCTGCAGAATGGGAAGAGGAGGGCCTCAAACTTACCAAGAAGGATTTGGAAAGTCTGGCCCAAGCAACGGGTAGATTTGTTAAGCTGCCGAATAAAGGCTGGGTGGAGCTGGATGCCAAGGCAACACAACAGGCACAGGAAACCATGGCGGACCTCGGGCTTGAAGGTCTTGAGCCAGGCACCCAAAAGATCGCCATGGAACAGGCTGCCCACCTGGAGGAAGAGTCCCTGTCGGTCTTTGGGGATAACAAGCAGGCTCAAAAGCTGCGTAACCGTATAGAAAGTTTTGAAGGAATTCCTTTAACCGGAATCCCCGATAATATTCAGGCAGAACTACGACCTTACCAACACGAAGGATTTAATTTTCTTTGCCACCTCAAAAGCATGCGGTTGGGGGGTATTTTGGCAGACGACATGGGGTTGGGTAAAACACTGCAAACCCTGACTTACCTGTCTTGGCTGAAAAAACAAAAGAAGCGGGGTAAATCCAATCCTTCACTGGTAATCTGCCCTGCCTCAGTCATGCACAACTGGCGTCGCGAAACAGAAAAGTTTACACCAGACATGTCCGTGCTGGTCCTGGAAAGCGGTTCAGCACGGCATCGAATGCGCAAGAAAATACCGGATCATGACATCGTGGTGACCAATTACTCGCTACTGCGCCGTGACCTCGAGGATTTACAGACCTATAAATTTAACGCCATCGTGCTGGACGAAGCTCAGTTCATCAAGAACCCGGGAGCGCAGGTCACCCAATCGGTTAAACAACTCCAATGCAAGATTCGGCTGGCCTTGACCGGCACGCCGCTGGAAAACCGACTGCTCGACCTATGGAGCATCGTGGATTTTGTACAACCGGGCTATCTGGGGGATGAAAAGCACTTCCACGAAGCCTACGATCCGGGAGGCGGGGATAGCGAGGAAGCGGTCGCCAACCGGCGAATTGCCCGCAAGCGCCTCTCTTCGCGCCTTAGGCCAGTCCTGTTGCGTCGTGTCAAGAAGCAGGTGGCCAAGGATCTTCCTGACCGCATCGAACAACGTCACGACTGCGAACTGGGCAAGGATCAGCGCAAACTCTACCTTGCCGAACTGCGCCGCAGCCGCGACAAGGTCATGGAAACCATCCAGAGCAAGGGAGTCGCCAAAAGCCGGATGCAGGTGTTGGCTGCCCTCACCCGGCTCCGCCAAATTTGCTGTCATCCCTCGTTGGTTGGCAATGATTCCCTCTCAGGGAAAACCGAAGCCCTCTTCGATCTGCTCGAGCCCTTGGTGGATCAGGGCGAAAAGGTTTTGGTTTTCAGCCAGTTCGTACAAATGTTGAAGATCCTCGAGAAGGATTGTGGCACCCGGGAAATACCCACACATATGCTGACCGGGGAAACCAAGAACCGCCAGGAGGTCGTTAATGCCTTTCAGGAATCCGAGGGCGCCGGGGTATTCCTACTCAGCCTGCGTGCCGCCGGCACCGGCCTGAACCTCACCACCGCCAGCTACGTCGTGCTGTACGATCCGTGGTGGAACCCGGCGGTTGAAGCTCAGGCGATTGATCGAACCCATCGCATTGGCCAAACCAAAACGGTAAACGCCTACAAACTTATCGCCCCAGGCACCGTGGAGGAAAAAATCTGGAATCTGCAACAGGACAAGCGTCAGACCATTAACGATGTTTTCGGTGAAGAAGGATTTGCCAAGAGCCTCGACAAGACGGATCTGGAGTTCCTATTCAGCGAGGACTAGCGAAGTGTGGTTGTCCCGCAGGGATTTGAACCCCGACTAGATGTACCAAAAACATCTGTGCTACCATTACACCACGGGACAGCCGCAGAGCGCGTAAAATAGCGACAGGCTCATTCCAAGCAAAGCGAAAATTATGCCGTGAACACGGCCGAATCATTCCATACCATCCTTGAACAGGCGCCTTGCACCGCACTGGCCCCGATGCAGGATGTTACTGATCTGCCTTTTTGGGGCCTCATGGCGCGCTATGGTGGTCCCGATCTTTACTTTACCGAGTACTTCCGAATCCGCGAGGGATTTAAACTCGAAAAACCCGTCCTCAAGTCAATCACGCACAACCCCACCGGCAAACCGGCCATCGCACAGGTAATCGGCAACCACGTGCCTTCACTTGTTAAGGCCGTACACGAACTCCAACAGCACCCGGTAGCAGCCATTGACCTGAATCTGGGGTGCCCGGCACCTGTAGTATACAGGAAATGTGCCGGAGGAGGCCTGCTGCGCGAGCCCGCACGCGTGGATACCATTCTAGGCGCCTTACGCGAGGCCATCAAAATCCCCTTCACGGTCAAGACGCGCATTGGCTTTGACGATTCTTCCGTCTTTGATGAATTGCTGGCCTTATTCGGCAAACACCAGATCGATCTTCTCACTGTACACGGGCGCACTGTACATGAAGGTTACCGTAGTGGAGTCCATTACGATTATATTGCGCGTGCAGTAAATGCACTACCCTGCCCGGTGCTGGCCAATGGCAATGTATACTCCGCCGCCAAGGCCCAGGCGGTGCTCGGAGACACCGGCGCTGCCGGACTCATGATCGGGCGCGGTGCTATCCGTAATCCGTGGATTTTCCACCAGATCCGCCAAACTCAAAACGGGGAAACCCCTTTCATCCCCAAGGGTTATGATGTACTGCAGTATCTGCGTGATCTCTTTGAAACCGTGCGTCCCCCCAGCCTTCGCGAACGTTCACATGTGCAGAAGATGAAGAAATATTTCAACTACATCGCCATCGGTATCGAGCCCACCGGCGATTTCCTCCACCGCATTCGCCGCGTCACGACCGAAGACGAATTATTTACCGTTTGCGAAGAGTATCTGGACCACGACCAAACCATGGCCCTGGAACCCTTTGACCTGAATTTAAAACCACGCGATGTACTGGCCGGCGAACATCGGTAAGCACCCTCTCCTGAACCTCAGATGACCGGGCGGAAATTATGGGGCAAGGCTGGAAATCCCGGTTTCTTATTTCACTTCAGCTTTTAATTCATCACCTGTCTTGGCTCCATGCTTACGGAGGAATCCGGCGGTTTTGTCGCGTTTATTCGCGAGTGCCTCATCCAGCGGGGTTTGGCCTTTCGCGTTAAGTTCATTTATCTTTGCTCCGCTGGCAATGAGTAATTCACAAACCTCAGAAGCATGCTTTTCTGAAAAACTTCGCGCCACTGTATGCAAGGTTGTTTCTCCCGATTTAGCACGGTAGGGTTTATTGTCTTTAATCATACTTTCCGTTTTAAGCTTCACATTTACGTCCGCCCCCTTGGCTATCAGCAGTTTAGCCAAGTCCAGGTACATTACATAACTTTTGGAAGCCCCTTGCGCGGCATTACGTGCCGCCGAATACAATAAAGTCTCTCCCTCACGTCGCGTCTTGGCATTCACGTCTGCTCCTGCGTCAATGAGTAATTCAGCGGTTTCCTTATTACTCGCCAAATGCAATGGGGCATGATGGGTGTCATCGATTGCCTTTACATTGGCTCCTCTGTCAATCAGCAGCTTTATCATTTTGTGGTTGCTCCCCTTCCAATCGCTATTTACAGCATGGTGCAATGGAGTCATTCCCGGTTCATCCTGTAAGTTCACGTTCCCGCCCTGATCGAGGAACTTTTTGACGGCACCTATATCCCCACTGTGTACGTAACCGAGTAATTTCGCTTCCTTTCGGCCAAGGTAAACGGAATCTGAGTGATAATCACAGCCAAGCAAAAGGACAGCCGCAAGTGTTGTAATAAGTATTGGTTTCAATTCACGGCTTTCGGTTTTTGACTTTGTGGTGAATCTTGATGCCGTGTTTGGATTCCACCTTAAGGGCATTATTCTCCTTATAGTCGGGTGAATTAGACTGATTATAGGAGACCTCAAGGTTTTTATCGTCAATCCACTTCACATCAATATCGGTAAAGGCCTTCCAAGTCTTGTGTTTACCCATAAGGCCATTGCGTGGATCCAGTTTTTCACCCGCTTTACGAAGGCTGGCATTGAAATAGAAGTAGCCGGCGGCCCCTCCACCAGAGCAGTGGAAACTTGTGGCGATGAACCTGCCATTGGGCGATTTCTCTTCACCGATAATTTTAACTGTGCCAGATCCTCCTCCGGAAAAATCAATACAACCAATTAACAGCACGAGTAGGCTGAAAATTGCTATCAAGGGAAAGGTTGGTTTTAGGTTGTTCATTTTTGTTGGTTTTAAGTTATTCATTTTCTACTGGCTCTTTTTTCGGTTCACAAAGTTTCTCTATTCCTGCCGCAGACACAACAAAGATGGCTCCAGTCAGCATGGAGTAAATTACCACCCCCGAAAAAAGCCATCCCAATCCCAGCGGGATATTGCCACGGACCTCCCATGCGTCCGGAGTCACAATCCGGCAAAAGCCAAGCCACACATTTAGCATTGGATCCAATGCTCCCAGAAATGTGGGGGCAAAGAGAAGCAAGGTCGCAAGTGCCAATAAACACAAGGCACTCGTGATGAGTACCCATTGTATTAATCGCCGCTTCATTATTTAATCTTTTTTATTAGGTTTTAGCGGCTCTCCCTTTTTCTCTTTTGGGAAAGAAAGGTTCCATCGTACTTGATGGCAACAAACTTCATTTCCATCGTCTGCAAAAGCTTCTTCTTTTCCTCAGCAGTTTTCGCCTTAGTTATTGCGATAGGCGCCCTAACAACCATCACTCCCCAATAATCTGCGTCCCAGCCTCCTTTCACCATGGTCGTGAGAAAAAAATTCTTATTCGGCTTCCAGTCGAATTTCTCTTCAACCGCATCAATTGCCATTTGTGGAATCCCCGCCTGTTTGGCGATTTCTGAATAAAACTTGTCTGGATCGTCGTATTTCCCCAGAGGCAGAACATTTCTGATCTTGATCATGTACAACTTCTCGAAAAACTCAATTTTCTTTCGGGAGGAGGCAGGACCTTCGGCCTGAGTAAATTGGACCAGTAAATGACCCACGAACATTATGAGAATGATTTTTTTCATAAATCTATGGTTGGTTTTGTTGTTGTTTATAGAGGGTTTGATTTCAGCAGTTTAAAATGCTGTGAACCCTGTTTTCCACTGCATCAATCTGTTCATCGGGAGTTGATGTGCCGGCCGTAATTCCAATCGTATTCAGCTCCATTAGCCATTCAATCCGAATATCACCCGCCCCCTGCACGTGATGAACCCGATCACAATAATTAGAGCAGGTCCTGCACAGTTCACGTGTGTTATTGCTACTGGCCCCACCCACCACCAATACCACGTCTGATTTGCGCGCTAATTCCTCGGCCGCACTTTGTCTTTGCTTGGTGGGTTGGCAGACCGTATCCACAAACTGCACCTCTGATTCAGGGAAACGTGCCTGCAAATACTCCACCAGTTCCCGCACTCTTGCGATGGGCTGAGTGGTTTGGGCCACCACCCCAAAGCGTGGTTGAAATTCAAGTAAATCGATATCCTTTTCACTTAAAACGACATCGACTTGATCTAAGTCCTCCGTAAGCCCACGCACCTCGACATGCCCATGCCGACCGATAACCACGGGGTGATATCCTAAATTTACCAGTTCCTTAACCTGTTTATGGGCAAAATCAACCAAGGGACAGGTGGCGTCCCGCAGCTGCAGACCCTCAGAGCGGGCACGGATACGGGCCCGCTCTGAGGCCCCGTGAGCACTAATCATCGCGACTTTCGTTTCTACAGCCTCAGGCTTATCTTCAAACTGCACCCCCTGATTCTTCAGGTCCTCCAACACTCTAGCGTTATGAACCAGTTGTCCCAGTATCGTCAAAGGGCGTGCCTTTCCGACCTGCTTGGCCAAGTGGATCGCATCACGCACACCGAAGCACATACCCATGTGGCTGGCGCGTAGAACGGTCAATTTAACTTTGTGTTGCAAAGTATTGGTTGTCATTTCTTTTCCTTGGTTGGTTAAAGGTTATTATCAGGATTTACGAGCTTCCTTGACGATCCCTTCCAACAGGTTCACATATCCGGCAAAGGCAGCCCTTCCCTCTTCAGTCAGGCTACAGGTGGTCAAGGGCCGGTTATCCTGAAAGGATTTGGCCACCGCAATATAGCCTGCCTTCTGCAGCGTGCGAATATGCGTCGTTAGGTTTCCGTCTGTCATGTTCAAGGCATCGCGCAACTCGGTAAAGGACATGTCCGGCGAGGCGGCCAGCATGGACATGATCGCCATCCGGCTCTTCTCATGGATAACCTTATCCAGCTGCTGAAACGATTCCGGATTCACCCCGCATCCAGTGGTTCAGCCGTCACTTTCAGATAGATTCCATACATTAAATTACCCAGACCAAATACCCCTCCCATAATCCAATGAGCGATTGATTCATCCGTCCTCTCCAGAGAATTGAAAGTCAGGCATAAAAAGCCTGAAATGATAAAAATCCAACCCAGAAGTTTAAGACCGCGCCGCATAAAAAACCCTGCCGCATGTATCCCTCCTCCATAAGAAACCATCCACAAACCAGCCAGCTGAATGCTGTCACGCTGAGCAACGGGTAAAAACAACTCCAACACTCCAAAGCCCAGTCCTGCCGCAAATAACGGGGCCATGGATTGGGCTACTCTTTTGGCAGGGAGCGACATAAACTCCTCTCCCCCCTTCACTGCCTGGCGTCGTATCAGTACCAGCGCCAAAGATCCTACAATTATTCCAACGACCATCCAGTAACCTGAAAAGGAATCTTTTCCCGAAAAATTCAAGCTCTCAGCAACCAATGCGGCAATAATTCCTAATATCCCCACGATGATGCAAATAGGCGCCAAAGCCAGCCGATAAACACCAGCCCTTTCCATCAGGGTACGAATAGTCTTTAGATTTTCCTCGGCCCAGCCCTCACTCATGATTAACTTTGTATCACAAAGTTATATGCTTAGACAATCCTTTTCCATGGTATTTGTTGATTATTAGACCTGATCGGCCGCCACCTTCTGTAGCGTCTCCTCCAGGGTCGTCTTACGATCAACCACCATCTGCAAGCCGCTGGTCCACAAAGTTCGCATCCCTGACTGTACGGCAAGGGATTGAATATCACGGGAAGCTTTCTTTTGCATTACCGCTTCTCTAACCCCTTCATCACACACCAGAAGTTCATTAATGGAGGATCGGCCACTAAATCCAGTATCGGAACAAGCAGAGCACCCGTTTCCTTTGTAAAAACCCTGTTGATCCAGTAACGCCTGCAGATATTCATCTCCCTCAAACTGGCGCAATTGCTCAAGGGCATAGGCTTCAGGGGTATACGGCGCAGCACAATGCATGCAGTTTGTTCTTAAAAGCCGCACACCAAGTACTCCAATAATGGTGGAAGCAAGAAGGAAAGGCTCGATATCCATGTTAATCAGGCGTGCAAAAGTACCCGATGTGGTGCCTGAATGGATGGTGCTGATCACCAAGTGACCGGTCATGCCTGCATTGATGGCAATCTCAGCTGTTTCCTCATCCCGAATCTCACCCACCATGATGATCTCAGGATCCTGACGCATGAGTGAACGAAGAGCCGCTGGATAAGTATAGCCTCGGCCCGGATTTAACGAGGACTGATTAACCCAATCAAGATTCTGTTCAACAGGATCCTCAACTGAGGAAACAGCCACCGCGTTTCCATGTTTCTCCAAAATAAATCCAATCGCAGCATAAATCGCTGTGGTCTTGCCCGAACCCGTTGGGCCGGTAAGTAAAATCAAGCCCGTTGGCTTGCTGGCCAATTCCTTGAATCTTCCCAGAGTCTCGTCATCGAATCCTAATTTTGAAATATCAAAGACCTTGGCATTGGGGTTAAATACACGGCAGACAATTTTTTCACCATATACGGTCGGAAAAATTGATACGCGCAGCTGCACCCCTCCAAATTCCTCAGGGGCAGCCTTTCCGTCCTGGGGTAATCCGGTAGTATGACTTTCCAAATTAGCCATCACCTTGAATCGACCACATATATTCGGATGGTGGTCTGAAGGAATTCCCACAAGCCATTGCAGCACGCCATTCACTCGAACCCTAACCCCTGTCATATCCTCCCATGGCTCAATGTGGATATCACTCGCTCCACGATCAATTGCATCCTGGATTACATGATTAACCATCAGGGGCACATCAACATCCTCATTGGTTGCCGCTTGGGCTTCAAGGTATTGCTCGGCAGTACTCATTATATCGGGGTTACCAGTAGTCGTTTCTTCAATGCAACTTCAGCGCAGTGAGTTTATTGCCACCGTCCTTAATTCCATCCTTAAGATACAGCACACCGCTTGAGTAAACTGGGAAGTTCCAGGATATTTGACTAACTGCATCTAAACGGCCCAACTCAGTGTACGCTTTCGGAGTTGCTTTAAGCAGGGTTAAGGCCCCCCGCGAACCGTGTATCAGTAAAGTGTCGCCCATACCTATCACTGAAGCATAATCATCATATCCACGCTGACTCCACATGGTTTCACCTGTCTTATGACTCAGACACACAAACTCCGAATTTTTCCCTCGCGAAGCCCCTAGGCCATAAATATAGCCATTGCTGAGCACCGGAGTAGTAATATTCGTTCGTACGTCCTTATTACGCCATACTTCGTCAGCTTTCTGTCCGTTTCCACTGTTGCTGATACGTATCTGAAATGTGCCTACCGTATGACTCGCTACTGTTACCGTGTCTCCATGCAGAATCGGGGTCACAATATTACGTGCTGCCCCGGTTTTCACGGGCACACTCCACAGCCCCCTACCATCTTTGGCGCGGTACCCCTTCATATTGGCAGCGGTTACCATCACCACCTGCTGCACTCCTGCCAATCTGCCCAACATGAGACCCGCATAGGCGGCATAATCGCTGCCACTTTTCCACACCAGTTTGCCCGTTGTTTTCTCTAAACAGACCAGACTGGCTCCCTCATGCCCTCCAGCCGGTGCATAGATATATCTGGAATCGGTTACTGGTGCTCCATTGTTGCCATGACGGCTGGCAGCTGTTCCTTGACTACCCGGAGCGTTCCCTCCAAACCATTTGGCACCGAAATCCTTCTCGTAACTTTTACTCCAAAGCAACTTCCCCGTCTTTATTGAAATACAGGCAAGCACCCCCTTCGCACTCTGGCAAAAGATCAAATCACCATCAATCATAGGAGCAGTTCTTGGTCCCGGACCATATACATTTGTATATTGCCATGATTCTGAATACGGGGTTTCCCAAATTATATTACCACTAGAAGCATCAACTAAAACTACTGTCTCCAGCGGTTTTCCATTCACGATTTTTTCGTGACACATCACGAGCTTCCCTCCGGCAATCACAAGCCCCCCTTGACCTTTGCCAACAGAAACCTGCCATATTTTTTTTGGCTTTGCGGGAAGCTGTGAGAGTGGCTTTTCACTCTGCACAAGCCCATCACGGTTAATTCCTCGCCACTGAGGCCAGTCACCAGCCACGGCGGAATGAACCAGCACAAGAAAAAGAATCAACGGATATATTACGGCTTTCATGAGTGCCGGAGAGTGTCCTCCAACTCACACAACCGAGCAATATAATTAATATTACTGCGCCTTTACCTTGTCCGGCCAATGGCCATCGACAACGAATGAGGTGGCTTGACGTGCCAAATTTTCGGCAATCAGGGGAATTGCCTGCCGCTGGGCAGAAGTAAGGTCATTGCCCACTCGAACTATTGTTTTCCCGGTCACATCCCCCTCATATACCACCTGACCGGTGGTTCGATCGGACACTTTAATCCGGGCAGTAAGCTGCATGGTGTAATCCTGTACAACAAGAGAATCTCCCGGAGTATAACTGATCCCGTTCCGGAGAAATTTTGTCAACTGGCCGCTCACAACCAGATCCGCCTCTCCTTGAGTTTCGAGTTTGTAGGTTCCATCCTGCTGGAGGTTGCGCTTGAGAGCGCGATTAACAGCAACCACCAGGCGTGGCTCAAGGGTTTCATTGTCAAAGAACTTCACGCGAACCGAACGTGACCCGGCTGGCAAACCATTGGTAGGTCCTGCGTGATAACCGACACATCCGGTCAATCCCAATAACGCCCCCATCACACCGAACACCATGAATTGCTTAATACATTTCATAAACTTTCCGATTTATTTCCCAGAATCCTCTAATGATTTCTTATCGATTAATTGCTGAACCCTTGCCAAGTCCGAATCTAGTTTATCTTTCATGTCTTTCAGCTCATTAAAATCCAACTTGGCTGTCACAGCCGTACTTTTCATCTCTGCGTCAGCAATATATCTAAAATTAATTTTAGCCTTGAGATAGTATTTATGAG
>JASLKQ010000190.1 GCA_030747505.1 Verrucomicrobiota bacterium
CTCAATATCCCGCTCCACATCACGTATTGACTGGAGGTATTGTTCCAGTACTTGCTTATCCTGACTGCTTGCCTTTCGCGTAATGGCCGCGTAGCTGTCCTTCACCTCATCAAGCACACTGGTAGTACGTTTGCGGAAGTCGCCGTTATGAAAACCTTTGAAGAGGCGGTTGAAGAGGACCTCCGGCTTGTCCTCGACCGGCAGTGGTTTGCCTTCGGCGTCGAAAGAAATGAAGTTCTCCGAAGGGTCGTTCCCGTCCAGGTACATGTCGCTTCGAAGGGCCAATGACTTGATCGGTGTTTCACGGCCAACATGGTCGGCAATTACCTGGTCAAAGGAGTGTCTTTGGATAAGGCGCGATTTGCGAAGTTGCCCGGTCATGAACGTGACTGTCACGTGCGGGTGGCCGCCATTGGCGCGCTGGTCAGTGTCGATATTGCGGAGAATAACGATATCCTTTTTATTCTTCTCCAAAGGACTGAGGAGTTTTGAGAGCGTGAACTCAGTTTCAGTTGCACCGGTGATATCCCACGAGCTGGGGTTAACGCCGGCCCCCTTGAAGAGGACAGCCGTGCGCAGCGCTTTCTTTGCTGGGGCAGTCTTCCCGTAGCTTAACGCAGGGGACATAATTTCCAGAGACGGCAATGCCAAGGCTGCGCCCATGCCACGCAGGAAGGTGCGTCTGGGAATAAGGTAGGACTCTTTACTCATGGTTAATCTTGTCGGCTCTGGAATTGCGGGCTACTGATAATACCTCGAATCAGCGTGTTCATTCTAAACTCATTCTCCTCAAGTGCAGCACAAATTCTTTCCACTACTGGCCGGTCGTGTGGATCAATTTTGCGGCCAATCGCATAGGATAGCATTCTTTCTGCAATATTTTTGACGATCGGCTTCTGATATTCATTGACTAAAATCTCCTTCATTTGCCCGGGGCTTTGAAACGGGTCTCCATTGGGAAACTGGCCAGAGGCTTTGACGGGTCTTTTGTTGTTTCTATAGGTGGTACGCCATTTTCCATAGGGATCATAACTTTCCAAACCCAGACCAATGGGGTCGATGTGTTTATGGCAGCTGGTGCAAATAGCCTTGCTGGTGTGGGCTTTTAGAATATCGGCAAGATCAACGAGTCGTTTCCCATCCACTTTTTGGCTTTTACTGAGAGCTGGCACGTTTTCCGGCGCATGCATTTGCCGGCCCATAATCTTATCCAGCAACCAAACGCCACGGCGAACGGGGTTCGTTTTTTTCGGGGTTGAGGTGACCCGAAGGATGCCAACTGAAGTAATGATACCGCCCCGTTGA
The DNA here is from genome assembly GCA_030747505.1 of Verrucomicrobiota bacterium. Taxonomy (GTDB): domain Bacteria; phylum Verrucomicrobiota; class Verrucomicrobiia; order Limisphaerales; family UBA1100; genus UBA1100. The sequence goes on from JASLKQ010000190.1 coordinate 1,306, forward strand.
TCATTCTTGATTTTGATAAGGCGCGGCGGCTCATAGAATTTTTCGCGGATGCCCTTGGGTCGTTGTCTTCGCCATTTGAAAATATCCTCATATCTTGGGGGTAATGTGGTGTTGGATCCACCGGCACGCACGCCGGTGTAATTACTCTGGTAGATCCAGTCCGAGTCGATGATTTCCAGAATACTTCGGTCTGACCGAATGAGTTCATCAAAGAAAAACAATACCTCATCATAAACCCCACGGTTCCAGTTTTGATTCCGGTAGAATACCCGGTTGGAAACAATTTCACTAAAGCCCAACCATTGGCCGGCAAAATCCTCAGCAAGCGAAAGTCGCTTGGGCGAATTGAGTAGTCGGTCAATTTGTGCTGATAAAACCGATTCTTTTGCGAGTTGTCCGCTCTCAGCCAGCGAGAAGAGTTCTTCATCAGGCATGCTCGCCCAAAGAAAATACGACAAACGACTGGCAAGTTCGTAAGCGCTGATATTATACGGGGTGTCTTGATCCTTGATGGTTTCCATCCGGTAAATGAATGCCGGCGATAGCAGCGCGGTTTTCATCGCGCGCAAAAGCGCAGGCACAGGAGCCTTGTTCTTTTGCTGTTTCTGGTAGGCGTTCCAGACTACCTGATTGTTTTCCTCGTTTCGGTAACCGCGCCATGCGCGCCGAGTAAAACGCTGCAATATTTTCTTGGCGGCAGTCTCAGATAGAGTCTTTGGCTCTTCATTAAATCCAAACACCTTGTTCCGGGCTTCGGGATCCAGTTCAAACTTGCGAAGTGCATATTCAAAAGCTTGGGCATATTCCAGAATCGGCGGCTTGGAGCCGGCCAAATGTGCGGCATCGTTGTGGAAACCTGATTCGCCCGGTGCATCGGGTGGTAAAATTGTTTCGAGTGTGGAGGGGAGTAGAGCTGGAACCTCCGGACTGAAAACATAGGGCCGTTTCAGGGAAATGTATAAAAGATCTTCAAGCGTGTTAATGAGTTCATAGCGGCTCAAGCGCCGCAGAATGCTTTCATTCATTGGCCCTGCAAACATCGCAGGAAAAAGCGTAAGAACATCCACCTTCATCACTCGGAGGAACAACCGGACCCGTTATCCCGCCTAGGTGCTGGTGTGCACCATCAATACCAAGCCCAAAGGAATAAAACAAAAGATCAGAGCTAATACCCCACGAACCCGTCCGCGCGTCACTAAACCAAGTGCTCCCATTCCCCCCCCCGCCAAG
>JASLKQ010000191.1 GCA_030747505.1 Verrucomicrobiota bacterium
AACAAGAAACTCGAAGGGCACAGCCTAATGCCGCAGCTGCGCAACGCGAAAGCCGAGCGCAAATGGCCGGCCATCACCACGCATAATCATGACAACCATGGGGTGCGAAGTGAGCACTGGCGCTTTATCCAGTACGCCGATGGCAGCCAGGAATTGTACGACATGAGGAAAGACCCCAACGAGTGGAACAACTTGGCGAAGGATCCCAAATACGCCAAAGTGATCAACCGACACAAAAAATTTCTACCCGAGATCAACCGCAAGCCGGCTCCTGGCAGCAAGAACCGCATCCTCCTGTACGACAATGGCAAGGTTAACTGGCAAGGTGATGATATTGCCTCCGACGCCCCCATACCGGGGTTGGATTAGGCGAAAGTCAAATTAGACGAGGGTTCGATTCGAATCGCCCGCTCCACTTTTTTCTACCCCTTCTCTTAGCCTTGATGTAGAAGCGCTTTTTTTATGCGAACTTTTATTTTTATCTTTGTTTGGGTTCAGGTCGGAATTTTTTTCGTAAATAAATCGTTGGCTGATTGGCCTCAGTTTAGAGGACCTGTTGGGAATGGTCATATTGGCAAATTGAATCACCCGGTTAAGTGGTCCATGAATCAAAATTTAGCATGGAGTCAACCTATCCCGGGTGGAGGTTGGTCGTCGCCAATTATAGCCGGAAAACGCGTGTTCGTGACAACTGCAGTCGATTCGAAGAACACCAAACCACTTGGACACTCCGGAGGCGTTCGAAATATGCGAGGCAAGAAGCCGACAGAGCCATTCGAATTCAAGCTATTCTGTCTTAGTATTGAGGATGGTTCCGTCCATTGGGAAAAAAGTTTAGCGCAAGAGCAACCCAAGTATGCCATACATCCATCCAATACTTATGCGACCGAATCCCCTGTCACCGATGGGGAGCACGTATACTGCTATTTTGCTGCGATCGGCAAAGTCGCATCTGTAGACCTCGAAGGCCAGTTAGTTTGGGCCGCCAATGTGGGAGCCTTTCGAAGTGGTAATGGATTTGGAACGGGTAGTTCGCTCACATTACGAGAAGATAAATTGTACCTACAATGCGACAATGATAGAAATTCATTTGTCGTGGCTCTCGACACTGCCACAGGCAAGGAAATATGGAAAAGAAAACGTTCCTCAAGGACCAGTTGGTCCTCTCCGTTTATTTGGAAAAACAATAAGCGGACCGATCTTGTCATTTGCGGCTCCGGCACGGTCACTGGCTATGATCCAAGCACGGGGGAAACAAATTGGCGACTCACTAATGTACGTTCGGCTTTTACTGCATCACCGGCATCAAATGAACAGCAAATTTTTCTCGGGAATAGTGGCCCTATGAGCCAAGGACCTCTCCTCGCTATCGGTTCGGAGATCGAAGGAGAATCAAGCCTTGATATCAGTAAATTACCCAAGGGAGTAATTTGGGCGATACAAAGAGGAGGGCCAGGTATGGCTTCGCCGGTAGTTAGCGGTGACCATCTATATGTTTGTAGTCGTGGTTTTCTCTCCTGTCACAACACAAAGACAGGTGAACGGGTCTACAAATCTCGATTACCCAGTTCCAAGTCAATCGCAGCTAGCATGTGGGCTGATAATAAGCATGTATTTCTTATTGATGAATCAGGTAAGGCTTTTGTCATCCAGTTAGGCTCAGAGTTCAAGATCTTGGCGGAAAACCAATTGGACGACTTATTCTGGTCGACACCTGCTGTATCAAATGGAGTGTTGCTGCTACGAGGCGCAAACAATCTCTATTGTATTCGGGAAAAGATAGTCGAATGAATTGAGCAGAGAGGCTAAATGCTCGCAAACCCACTCAACAAAACCGTATGAGATTCATTGAGAAAAGGGAGTGACAGTCGGTTTTGATGTGTATCGGAGCATCGTCAATTAGGTTTTGAGCGTGAAGAGGGTTCGATTCCCTTCACCCGCTCCACTTCTCCACCCTTCAGTCTGAACGGTTTACCGCTACGATAGAGCAGTGAAGATTCGGGTTTTCACCACGGATTCAATGGGCTTCATCTGAGATCTGACGTTCTAACTCTGTGCTCTGATCTCTGTGCTTCTGAAGTGGTACTCGATGACCTTACTGGTATTGATGATGCGTGTGCGCCCTCCAAGGAGATTTCGAAATGTGAATCATTGTGCTTATCAAACAGGATGTGGAGCAGTTCATG
>JASLKQ010000192.1 GCA_030747505.1 Verrucomicrobiota bacterium
CATCGAGAAAGACCGGGCAATGCTTGAGTACCGTGAAATAGGAATCGATAAAGTTACGCGTGCCATAAAAGCGATCGAACCCGCGGGCAACGGGTGATTGCGCCGGCTCGGTACCCAGATGCCACTTGCCGGTCATCATCGTGCGGTACCCACCTTTCCTGAGACGTTCAGCCAGAGTAGGCACGTGAGGCAGGATAGTGCCGCTATAACTGGGAATGCCCCGATCCTTGGCCATATGCCCCATTCCGGCCTGATGTTGGTATACCCCGGTTAAGAGTGCCGCACGCGAGGGACAACAACGCCCGGTATTGTAGAACTGGGAAAAGCGCAACCCATTGGCTGCCAATTTATCCAGTGCTGGAGTCTCAATCTCCCCGCCGTAACACCCAAAGTCTGAAAAGCCTGCATCATCAGCCATGATCACAATAATATTGGGCTGCTTTGCTTTCGCTCCCACTACAGGGAAATACAAACCCAAGGCCAGTAAAGTAATCAAGGCAGCTTTCATAGCCCGGAAATTAAGCCAAGGACTGGCTGATGGCCAATGTATTTGTACTGCCTCCCTTTATTGACCATGTGTTAATTCACACTAATATGAACCCAGTGAAACTATTTAGCCCTATTACATTACTGGCACTAACCCTCCCTGCCCTATCAACAGACTCTCTACCGGAAAAATTTGCAAAGCGTGACCGTAATAAAGACGGCAAACTCTCACGCGAGGAAGTGCCGGCCAGTTTCGCGAAGTTCAAGTTTACCCAGGCCGACCGTAATAAGGATGGGTTCCTTGATAAGACTGAAATTGAACGGGTAGCACAAAAGCTGTCTGCCAAGAAGAATTCCAATCCCACTGGCCCCATCAATCCAGTAATCCCCAAGACCAATACTATCCGTATCCATCGTGACATCGTATACCGAGAAGATCCCAAAGACACCAAGGGCTGGAACAGACTCGATCTTTACCTACCCAAAACCAAGGGATTCGCCACTCTCCTGTGGATTCATGGTGGAGGATTGCATAGTGGCGATAAATCCAAGATCACTGAAGTAGCCAAACGATTTGTCGCAGAAGGGTGCGGCGTAGCCTCAGTTAATTACCGACTTTATCCGGAATTAAAATATCCGACCCAAATACAGGATGTAGCCCAAGCATTTGCATGGGTGCACAATAATATTGCCGGCAAGGGCGGTGACCCAAACCTCATATTTGTCGGCGGCGGTTCTGCTGGCGGCCATTTAGCCGCTTTATTAGCCACCAATCATTCCTTCCTTAAAGAGCATGGTCTTAAATCTGACAATATCCGCGGTGCCATTCCCATAAGTGGGCTCATGGACGTGAGCCGGGTTGGCGCAGAACGCAGAATAGGGATATGGGGTGAAGACCCCGATATATACCGCACGGCTTCCCCCTTGCATCACGCAAGCAAGACTGCGCCACCCCTATTATTGATGCATGCAGAACACGATACGCCTGACCGCAGGAACCAGAATCAGGAAATGTACGATGCACTCATAAAGGCCAAGCATGGAAATGTGGAAATCCATGAACTCAAAAATCGTACACACAACAATATTCGGCCCCATCTCGCTGGCCGCAATGATCCGGGGGCCAATTTGATCCTCGCTTTTCTCAAGAAGCACAGTGCGCATAAGGCCGCATTGCCAAAAAAGCAGAAGTAATCCATCTAGTGAGCCACATGAACAAGGACGCGGTGGCTTCAGTTTTAAAGGAGATTGGAGTTTTTCTTGAACTCAAGGGGGAAAACCCGTTCAAAACCCGTGCCTATGTCAATGGCGCACGGATCATAGAAGGCCTTACTGAACCATTGGAAACGCTCATCGAAGAAGAACGACTGGGCGACATCAAGGGAATTGGAGGCGCCCTAGTCGACAAGATCACTGAACTGGTGGAAACCGGTGAGCTTGAATATTACAATGAACTCAAGGCCTCCATCCCATCAGGTCTTATTGAGATGCTGGACATCAACGGCATGGGGCCTAAGAAGGTGAAAGCCGTTCACGAAAAACTGAAAATCAAAACCATCAAGCAACTGGAAAATGCCTGCAAAAATGGCAAGGTGGCAGAACTGGATGGGTTCGGCAAAAAAAGTGAGGAGAAGATTCTTGAAGGGATAGAATTCAAACGCCAACACGCCAGTCATCATCACCGCCACAAGATGT
>JASLKQ010000193.1 GCA_030747505.1 Verrucomicrobiota bacterium
GATACCAATCAAATCCGAGCGACTCGCCATCGTTGAATTCAATTTCTGCAAATTTGGCTTCAATATACAACTGCTCTGGCGAAGTGTTTAAAATTTCGATCGCTTGCTCAATAAGATCCAGATCCGCCAGAGGAGCGCGCACTAAAAGCTGACCGTTACTGGGGTTAAAAAATACCTGCGCAGCATTAATACCCTGATTAATCAAAAACTGGCGGATCTGCTCCCCAGCCTGCGTATTATTGATCACCCCTCCGCCGCCGCCACCAGCTACTGCGTTATAGATTTTATCTTCTGTGTTCACCGCCTTGCCATAAAAATTCGGAGGCATAGCGGACTCCATTCCCGCAGTTTTTGAGTTAAATGCGGCCAATCTCGTCCAGAAAGTATTGGGTTTTACATTGAATTTCCGCTGGACGAAATCACTATCAGACGGCTTATATTCAAACACAACCACTCCGTTACGGACTGTATTGCGCATGGGGTAGTCACAGGCATCAGCCACGTTGTCCAATAGCTGAGCCAATGTAAGATTACGCAGTGTCGAGGTAAGTCCACGCACCATAATGGTTGAGGGGTCGAGTCGCCTAAGGGTAGTGCCTGAAGGATTTTTGCCTGCCAAAGCAGACCTATTGCTCGAGTTGGGCTGAGGGGTGACTTGCGATGAGCTGCGGCCCTCCACGATAACACGGTTTTGAATAGGCAATCCACTCTCCAGGTTGATCTGAGGCGGGGCAAATCCCTCACCGCCTACATTCCCCATGTTCCCCACTCCGCCAACACTCACGTTCATCCTTGTTTCAGGCAAGCGGGTGCTAATCATCATGTTTACCCCTTTTTCTTCCGGGTTGACAGAAGCATGGTCATGCAACCTTGCTGCCTCATCCAACAGAGTAACCACCTCGTTTAAGGAAAATCCATCCAATGGCGCCACCTCGGGAATCCGGATGGACTGGAGTTTTTGAATAACACCTGTATTGGCCCCCACCCCAGCCGGACCGCCCGGCGCTCCCAATGAACCACGTGTTCGCTGCATCCATTCCGGATTTGGAACAGGCATACTCTCCTGATGCTCGGGGGGAAGCCATTTGTCGTTAACCTCCTGGATCATATTTCGGAAGTTTACATCACGCGCCAGCTTCGCGTCGTCGTTGCGAACCCGACCGATAAGCCTAAGATAGTTATAAGCCACATCATTACGCGGATCGAGCTTGGTCACGCGCTTGAACTTGTCTTCAGCTTGATTGTAATCACGAGCCTCCCAGAGGAATTTCCCGTCCCTCAAGAGTATATTAATCTGTTTTTTGCGATCCAGCAGCTCATTTAAACGCGCCGCCACGTCCGTACCCGGTGAGGTGTTTCTGAACCGAGCCTCCATTTTTTCATTGAACCGCCTAAACTCCGTCAATTCCCGGCTGTCAGGAACAATGATAACCGCCATATCCAGGATTTGACGGGCTTCTCCATATGCATGCCGCTGTTGGGCCGCTTCGGCTACGGCCAGACGATTTTTCACGTATTGCTCGCGTGCAGGCACCAAAATATCATCCAAAAGCGCAAAAGCCTGAACACGAGTCGGGTTGGTAGGATCATCGAGCAACCCCTGAAGCTTGCCGGTGGTATAATTGCGGAACGCATAATCCAATCGAATAATATCTTCGTAAAATGTTGCCGCCTGTTCCACCGTCGCTTTCTGGGCACTTTCAATATTATTTTCGATCAGAATCCGAGTCTCCTGCGACTTTAAATTCACCTCACGCAGAGCATTTTGTATTTTCTGAGCTCGCACAATGGAGATTTGGGCAAGAGGATTCTGTAATTCTGCCTCACGCCGTTTACGCTCAGCCTCTATAGCCCGGGCAATCGCATCAGTCGTTGGTTCGGGCAGTGGAGGCCCTGACTGTTGCGCCTTTAACGAAAAATGCGGGAACCCAAAAGAAAGCCCTACAAAAAGAATAAATCCACCCCGTTTCACAATACCCCAATCAAATAAATCCGCCCCCCAGCGGAAAAACAAACACAGCGGGAAGAATATGATCTTTAGTGAATATACTTCAAGGATAAAATGTATTGATTAGGGCCCGGGGCCCGGGACCACCGCAGCTGCAGGCGGTTGTGCCGGTGCAACTTTAGGAGGTAAGAATTTGTCATATATCTTTCCATTCCCCCCG
>JASLKQ010000194.1 GCA_030747505.1 Verrucomicrobiota bacterium
CCTCCCCATAGGGAAAATTGCCCCGATTGTAATCATTTTAAATAGCGTAGGGGCGACTTCAGATTTAAGCCAAAGCGTCCTTTATAACCTCCCCATCATAGTTGATGGGCATAGGCCGGTTGCCCGGCCCGGCTAAACGCCGCTGAGGATCAATCCCCATCAACGTCCAAACCGTAGCGGCCCAATCGGGCACGCCAACAGGGTTTTCATCAGGCTCTGAACCTGTAGGATCAGAAGTTCCATGAATGTAGCCGCGCTTCATTCCGCCGCCAGCCATCACAACACTCATCACCTTGGGCCAGTGGTCACGGCCTGCACTGGTGTTGATCTTCGGCGTACGACTAAATTCACTGGTGATCATGACCAATGTTTCATCAAGCATTCCACGCTCATCCAGATCACTGATTAACGCCGCAAATGCCTGGTCCAGCGAAGGCGCCTGCCTCTTGATGCTGCCGGCAATATTACCGTGCATATCCCACCCACCATAAGTGGTGGTAACCATCCGCACGCCAGCCTCCACCAGACGGCGAGCCATAAGGAAGCGGCCTCCAGCCGAAGTCCGCCCGTAACGATCGCGCACCTTTGCCGGCTCCTTGTTCAAATCAAATGCATCGCGCGCCTTGGGAGCACTAACCATCGCGTAGGCTCGGCTATAAAAAGCATCCATACCTGCAAGGGCATCGGCCTTCTCAAGCCCACTGAAATGAGCATCCACAATCGAGCGCATACTCCGACGCTTTTCAAATCGTTGAGCATCAATCCCCTTTGCTAAAGCCAAATCACGGACGTTGAAGCTACTGCTACCCGGATCCGATCCCAGACTGAAGGGTCCGTATGCACTACTCATCCAGCCGGTGCCGCCATTACCCGTCTGGCTGGGGATAGCCACGTAGGGTGGCAGATTATTACGCGGACCAAACTCGTGACTAACCACACACCCCATACCGGGAAAGACCACCGCAGGGCTGGGTCGGATGCCAGTCATCATATTGTGCGTTCCGCGTGCGTGGGCAGCCTCGCTATGGGTGAGGCTGCGAATAACGGTCATCTTGTTGGCCACCTTGGCCATCTGTGGAAAGTACTGGGAAAATTTTTCCCCGGGAATCGTCGTATCCACCGTCCCCAACGGCCCGCGATATTCCTGAGGCGCAAGATACTTGGGATCAAATGTCTCCTGGTGGGCCGAACCACCGGGAAGATGAATCTGGATAATGTTCTTGGCCTTGCCGGGCTTACTGGGCTTGGCCACGTCTTTCCAGTCTTCTCCGGCTGCATGCGCCTCACTGGTGAGTAGCTCACCAAGTGTCATGCCCAACCCTAGGCCACTTAAAGCTCCCACAGACAGGAAATCTCTACGATTGGGACTAAAAGGGTGATCGGTGCCACCGCAAAACTGATAACTGGCTGGTTTCTTCATAAATTCAAATAGTCTGGGTTTTTAACCGCATTAATAGCGTCTGATTTTGACTGGCTATTTTGTGAATGTATTCACAAAAAAGCAACCCAATATGACGCTTTTTTGAGACTGTTTAAACCCTGTTTTCAAAGGATTTTGTCACCCCCCCTTGTCTCAACTTCACCTTGCCCGAAAGGTGCATCTAATTTACATCAAGTCATGCGCTTTTTTGCACCTCTATTCGCGGTAATTATTACTCATGAAGTCAGTGCTCAAATTGAAGCTCCAGATACCAAATTTGCCGAATATCTTGTGGCTCCGATTCATGTGCACCGGCTTGTCACCAAAGGAGAATTGAATCTCACCACAACGCTAGAAAAGAAGGATTTGGACCGCATTTACGCAAAAGTTAACCGTATTTGGGGTCATGCAGGGATTCATTTCCCCATTCAAACCCTTACCACAGAAGCAGCTCCCGCCCCGGAAATCTACCGGCAAAATCATCAAAAACGCCAGCTGGGCTGGATGCTCGCTTTGCGCCCAAAAACCAGCAGGTCCACAAACCAGTTCCATATCTATTATCTCAAGCGATTTCTGGCCAATGGCGTCTACATCGGCCCCGACGGCATGTTTGTAAAAGACACAGCCCGACTCCGCCCCACCGAAGGAGGCGTTGATGAGCCTATCCCAAGAGTAACTTCCCACGAAC
>JASLKQ010000195.1 GCA_030747505.1 Verrucomicrobiota bacterium
GTTCAGATGGAGTGACGGGTTCAGATGGAGTGATGTGATCTCGGAACAATACGGCGCCTACCAGCCAGATAGTTAGTACACCTAAGCTGCGGGCGATGCGTTGAGGGTGATTGCGATATAGCATCCATGTAAACGTGGCAAAGGCAAATGCGATCCCGATTAATATATAACTCATCCGAGAGATGCCTTTGTCGTTAGCTAGGGGTGGCTTGATTTTATTTTTAAGTGGCAACGGAGCAGGTTGCTGGCTTTTCTCAGGTGCCGCTGGAGCGACTTTTGGGCTTACCTTTATCGTGGCTGGTGCTGTATCCCATTCTAATTCAAAAGAATGTGGAACTGGCGGTGCTCCATTTCGTTCCCACTCGAAGCGGGGTTGGTCTTTTACAAAAAATTCCTCGGTGGGTTTGGTGTCCCGGTCATAAACGATCGAGCGCAGAAACGGCGCGGATTCGTGGAAGATTTCCCAAGTCATGTTCACTCTGTTGGGTGGTGCTTTGGTGGGATAACGGAGAATAATTCCAAGCCTTGCTTGATAGGCACTGATGCGTCGAGGCTCGGAATTTTGGGCAAAGTCATTGATGTTTAGACCGAAAAACTGGAGTCTCTGGAGTACTGCTTTTACGGGAATTCCATCAATTTCAACGGGGTTACGCTCACGAAACCACTCGGCAATCAATTTTGTGGCTGCTTCTTGATCCTCCACTTCAAGGAACTCCGGGTTTTTGCGTTTCACAGGCAGCCATTTTTCGAAGGTTAGTAGAGGCACTAGAATCTCATGACGGACCTCACGGTCATTTAGATAAATGTAGGAATAGAGGCCTGTATAGCTGGTGATGCCGAGTCGCTGCTGCATTTCCTCCTCGCGTTTTTTGCGCAGCTCGCTCCAGTTCTTGGGAGCTTCAGTTGGAGGATTTTCCCAATCGAAAGCGATGGTATGAGGTCGGCCGTGTTGGAGTTGAGTTGGCTTGTCAGTCCATATGCCTTTCTGCAGTACCATAAAATCCATTATGGATGGGATCACGCTTTTGGTTCCTCCAAATTGCTGCAGCACGGTTAAAAATTTAGGTTTTTGTTTCGTGGGCACATAGCGCATCAAGAAAATTGCGTGGCGCTTCATGAGTTCAGCCTGTGGCACACCTTCATCAGGGATTGCCGCGAGATCTCGGCGTTCAACCTTTCCTTTCAGGAGTTTTCCATCTTCACCGCGTAGCGAAAAATGTTTTAGGAGAAATTTGTCGTGTTTTACTGCTGCTTCACGAAGGTCTTTAGAATTGAAGATGGTTTTGGAGTCGGCCTTGAGACTATGAAAGAGCACCAGGTCCTCCAGCATAATGCGTAGCTCCACCAACACCTCGTCTTCACGCACGTTGGCAACGGCATTACTCATGGAGATGGGGTGCGCCATGACTGAAAAAGCCAAAACCAACCATGTTACCGAAATGATTCTCAGGGGATTCAAGGGCGCGTATTATAGCTCAAAAGTGAGAATTGCGGAAGCTTCAAGGGACTACTCCACTTCGATGATTGTTTCAACCCAATCA
>JASLKQ010000196.1 GCA_030747505.1 Verrucomicrobiota bacterium
ATACCACAAGGTTTGTGGACCAAACTGTGCCGCACGAATTTGCCCATTTGGTTGCCTATCAAAAGTTCGGTCACAGGATCAGACCTCATGGACCAGAGTGGAAGAGAGTGATGGAGGCCTTCGGAGCGGCCCCAACTCGAACCCATAGTTTTGATGTGGTACCGACCCGAACACTTAAACGGTTTCATTATCAGTGCCGTTGCTCGGGTTCAGACTATGAATTAAGTTCAATACGCCATAACCGGATTTTGCGTGGTGGAATCTATATTTGCAGGAAGTGTGGAAGTGCACTTTTTCTGCGGACTGAGCACTCCTAAAATATAAAAAAACAGGGTGGCCCAATTGGGTCACCCTGTTCTCGCTCCACCCGTAGCGATCCTGTTGGAATTACGGATCGTTGTTTGTCGGATCAATTGTTAGAATCGGAGTAGTAATTGCCGTGGCGTTGTTATCCAGTGTGCGAGCCGTGTAGAGCCTGATTTGGCGGTTGGGGACGATTGTGTTTCCTGAGCCAATCCAGTCAAAAGCATTCTGATACAGGTAAGAACCGGTTATGTTGATTCTGGTACCATCGTCAGCGAAGGTGATTCCCGCCGGTGGATTTCGCGGGTCTACGACCACCTCAAAGGAACCGGGAGTGGCTGAATTCTTAAAGAAACCCAGTTTGTTTATGCTCAGGAAGTTCTGGCCATTGATTACCAAGTCCTGCCAGGTGCTGGGGTTACTTAAATTCAGGTAATTGGGTCCGGTTGGGTTGGTGGTGTTGTAGTCATAGGTATCGATGCCATCAAACCCTCCCCCTCCAAATGTTGCGGACAGGGTGCCGGTAATAAGATTGCCGGTATCGGCACCGGCCAGATCCGGGTCAGCACTAAAGGTGAAGGCACCGGAGGAATTATCATCAGTAACCACACTACCCCAGGGAGTGGTGATCCTGATTCGGCGACTAGCCGATACCGATGAATCCAGGAGGGCCCCATCGGTATTCCAGATAGTGGAATTAAGTTCCACTTGATCTGTGTAATCATTGGCATCAAATAGATTACTAGTAAACCCGACACCAGCATTGGCGCTGTGGCCGCCGGGTGGAGGCAATAAAACATCGGTAGTGGAAGCGATTACTGATCCTTCCCCATCTAACATTTCGATTTTATCCATCATCGCCAAACCATAACCACGGATGGTGGCATTGTGTTCGGTAACGGAGGAATTGGCATCGCGGTTCCAGTTCATGTGTCCCGCATCAGTACCGGAAGCATTAACGATCATCATATCAGTGATCGAAGGCGGACGTCCTACCAGGAAGCG
>JASLKQ010000197.1 GCA_030747505.1 Verrucomicrobiota bacterium
GAGTACGGCAACAAATAGTGAAAGTTTAGTTTTCATAGTAATAAATCCGGTTGGTGTTGGGTACCACCAATTTATAGGCACAACACCCAACCGACGCAAGACAGCAAGTGATTCAGACTCGCCATTCGGGTTCAGACCTGACAAACATTGCCGAATGCCTAGAGAACTTTTTGGCCTTTTTTTTGGATTAGTGTGTCTAGCTTATGGGTGTTATTGCCTGCGTAAAGGGGGCACGCATGCCCGTTATGAAGGTTGGGTAACAAAAGAGGAACGCCCCAAAACATTCTGGTTCTGTATGGTGTTATATTTTGTTTTAGGCGTAGCTTCACTCCTTAATTCCCTATTCATGTATCTCCGTTCATAAAGCGCACGAACAGATTCAGACTCGCCATTCGGGTTCGGGGCGGTAGCGTGGGGGCATGAGTTGGAAGTACGTTTTAGCAGTCGTGGTTGGGGTTTGTGCTTCAATGGCAATACGAGGTCATTATGGTTGGCCGAGATTCCCTCATGGACTTCTCACTGGTCTTGGCATCTTCACGGTACTGCTCTTTATTCTTGAACCTAAACTGATGACCTCACCCCTTTCTACGCTGAAAGAACTTCTTGGGGTAAAACCCGAATCAGAAACAGAAGATGAGGACGACCTGCCTCCACTTCCACCACGTAAATAAAAAAGGCCGAGGTGATTCAGACTCGCCATTCGGGTTCGGGGCGGTAACGTTGGGGGAATGGCCGGAGCTAATAAGACTGGTGTAAATAATCCAGATCCGAACAAACCGTGGTGTTCCAAGTGTCGGGGTCACACTGAATTTACAGAGGAGGAGGGAACCCGCTCTTCTAGCGAGGGGTCTTATACTGTAACAATTAGAAAATGTGTAGGGTGCAACAAAGAAATATATGCGCCTTACGCAAAGAAGAAGAGTTTTCTACATATGACTATAATGTGTTTTGCTGTTTTTATAGGTTTATATTTATTACTTTTATACATATCGGGTTTGAGCGGTGATGAATCCGAAAAAGAAGCTATTGGATTATTGATAAAAACTCTTCCTGTTATTTGTGTTGGTTCGTGGCTCCAATTTACTATTTCAAATGGACTCTTCTACCTCAAGTGGAAAAGATGGGCTACGGAACTTGGTTGGGGCAAAAGCGAATAACCCCACTTTTTAAATCACTCCGCAAAAAAAGAGGGGGTGTA
>JASLKQ010000198.1 GCA_030747505.1 Verrucomicrobiota bacterium
CTTGGTGATGGAATCGGTAAACCCACCGAAGTTTGGGCTTTTGGGAGAGCAGATTTCCATTCCATTCAGGGTGCGTAGTTATATTCCTGAACCTATTCGCACACAGGTAAAGCTGGTCAGCCGGCGTGGTGCAGCAGTTTCAATCGCCAAACCGATCACTATCCCTGCTTACGGGCAGGTGAGTGATTCGATTGTCTGGGCCCCCAGTGAACTCGGAGATTATACCCTAACATTGAATTTGCCGATATGGGCTCGCGGCAACGAGAAAGAACTCATCGAGGACAATAATGCGCAAACTTTCCACCTGTCGGTTCGGACTGAAAAACTGAACGTACTGGTAATTGAATCCTATCCTCGTTGGGAGTACCGCTACCTGCGTAATGCGCTGACGCGTGATCCTGGGGTGGATGTCAGCGTGCTGCTTTTGCACCCGGAATTGGGCCCGGGTACAGGTTTGAACTACATACAGAAATTTCCTGAAACAAGGGAGCAGCTGGCTAAATTTGACGTGGTTTTTTTGGGTGATGTGGGGATTGGGGAAAAGGAATTAACGCCCGAGCAATGTGACTTGCTGCGTGGTCTCGTTGACCAGCAGGGCAGCGGCCTGGTTTTTATGCCGGGTTATCGCGGGCGTCAGTTATCTTTTCTGGATCATCCATTGGGAGAGTTGATCCCGGTGACCTATTCCAAAGACAAAAGTGAGGGGTTATGGATGCCCAGTGAAGCGAGCTTTAAACTTAGCAGTACTGGTAAAGGTCACTTCTTGACCATGCTCGCTTCTGATGAAGGTTTGAATGAGGTGATTTGGAAAAATCTTCCGGGTTTTTTCTGGTGTGCTGGCGTGGAGCGGGCCCGCTCAGGGTCTCAAGTGTTGGCAACTCACTCCAGTATGCGTACTTCATCAGGCTACCTCCCAGTTTTGGCCATCCGTCCTTGGGGTAGTGGTGAGGTTCTGTTCATGGGAACCGACGCAGCTTGGCGCTGGCGGCGAGGTGTAGAGGATACTTATCATTACCG
>JASLKQ010000199.1:0-759 GCA_030747505.1 Verrucomicrobiota bacterium
AAAAATCTGATACTTTAAAAGTCGATAAAAGTTCAACCACCCAAGATTTTGACAAGGATTTAAAAGAACTTGAAGAGTTAAGAAAAGCAAATGAAGCATTGAAAGCTCAAAATGAAGCATTAAAAGTTCAAAATGAGAAACTTAAATTGTTAGCTCAAAAAACTCTTGAAGAAAATAAAGCAAGTAAGGAATTAATCATGGAACTGCTTAAAGAAAATGAGAAAATTAAATTGGAAAAACAAATGATGACTAATCAAATTTTAGAAAGCGAAAACAAAGATCTTCTTGAACAACTTGAGGGAAGCAATGAAGGAAATAAACCTCCTGTGAAATTCTTGATAATTTTTGCTATAATTTTTATGTTTGCAACAATAGGATTAACTTCAATAGTTGCGTCTATCTATAATAGAATTATGTATAGACCTATAAAAGCATAAACTAATGTGTTCAGGATGTGTTCAGAAAAACTTCTGCAAACTACTTAAATTAAAAAAGTGTTGGTGTGATTGGTTGCGGGGGTAGGATTTGAACCTACGACCTTCAGGTTATGAGCCTGACGCACGTACCTTTCTGCGCATAAAATTAACACAATCTTGCAAATAAGCTAGATAAATATTTCAAAAAACCCGCGTAATGTGTTCAGGATGTGTTCGTAGACATTGCAGAAAAAAAGTGGGAAAATTGTGTTCGGGGATTTATGAAAAAGCTTTTAGGGATCTTGGTTCTGGGTATAGGAATTGTTTTATCGATTCCGGATAA
>JASLKQ010000199.1:767-1007 GCA_030747505.1 Verrucomicrobiota bacterium
GCTCATTGTAATGCCACAAGATCAGCAAATACTGACAATACTAAATGGATATGTAATGATGATAATACTTTCACTGTTAATGAAAATATTTCAGCAACTAAAGCTTGGGCTGTCGTTACATCTGCGGCCAACAATGCAGATAGAGTAAAAATTCATAATTATGGAACAATTCGTTCAACTCAATCGACAGCATCTTCCATTAATGCTGGAGGATCAGATCTTAATGAAATTTATAATTAC
>JASLKQ010000019.1 GCA_030747505.1 Verrucomicrobiota bacterium
CCAATAATGCCTGGGTGCATTCCCCTTCTGGGACTGACTCAGCCAGTGCTTCCAGATCTTTCTGCGGCAGATTTCGTAAATGCCAGTAACCGGTGAGGCACATCTCAGGAAACACCACCAGCTCCGCACCCTGCTTGACCGCCTCAATAGTTAGCCTCCCTACCACCTCCAAATTTGCCGTCTTATCCCCTGGCATATGCTGAAACTGTACGGTTGCTGCTCGGAGATCATTCATGTGAAGTACTTATTTTCTCGATAGAAGTAGACTTTATAAGCCCGTAATAAACGCCAAAAGATCCGCCATCTGCTGAGGAGTCACCCCGGCCTCCAAGCCTTCTGGCATAAGGGATTTACCTCCGCTACTCATACTTTTGACTTCAGAGCGGGGCAACAAGACCTGCTGGCCCAAGGGAAGCTTAATCCGAATATGGGTCGTGGTTTCATCACCCAATAAACCCGTGTGTGTGGTGCCGTTTTTCAGCGCCACATCATACGCCATATAATTGGCAGCCACCTCACGATTGGGATCAAGAATACTAATGAGGAGTTTTTCCGCGCCATTAGCTTTGACGGTGACCAAATCCGGCCCCAGGAGATTGCCTTCCTTCACCGACCGGTGACACAACGCGCAACGCTGGGTGAAAACGGTTTTACCGCGGACGGCATCCCCCTTGAGCTTTAAGGCTGGCTGAAATTCAGCCAACACTTGGGCGCGGCTTTTTATCTTTTCGGGCGCCCCGAAGAGTTTTGTTACGCGCGCAATCGTCCCACTATCCTTCTGGGCGCGCAAGGTGTTGAGGGTAGCAGCGGGAATATCGGATCTTTGCACCACATTTTTCTCGAGGGCTGTTAACAGAGTCGACACACGGTCGGGCCGGGTCACCAGAGCCGCCAGAATTTCAGCACGCACCCGGCCAGATGCCTTGGACCATAGGCTCAATAAATCATTGCCCACTTTCGGCTCGGAAAATTTTGAGAGCGATTGAACAATCGCCACGTGCACCGACTCGGATTTTCGGTTTCGCGCGGCATTCATCAACGCCGGTGCTGCAATCTTATAACCTTGGCGCAATACAAGCGTCATCGCGGCAATGAGTTCAGCATCTGGCTTTTCCTCCGCAGGCAAAGACAACCACCGCAACGCCTCCTTCTCCAGAGCAGGCAGGGACCGGGCAGCCTTGCCCAGTGCGTTCACCCAGGCAATGGTTTGGGAATTTGGCGGGCGGCGTGCGATGACCATAACGGCCTTGGCGACTTCCTCCGGCCGGTTACGTCGGCCAATGAGTTTTAAAAACTCAAGCTTTGCAGCGGCAGATACCGTGGGAGTACCGTGCAAGGCCACCCACATGGTTCCCAAATCATCACTAAAGGCATTCATCACGGCCGCTTCAATCCACCTATCTCCACCGGCCTTGCCTAGAACCATTCCCAGCGCCAATTTTTTCGAGTCACCGTTGGGTAAACGCGAAGCAGTCAGGGCCAGCTGATAGAGTACATGCTTGTCGGACTGACTTACCTGCGCATACACCGTGTGTCTTACCTCAGGTTGATCGGAAAAATCCTCAGCCAGAATCATGGCCTGCACCCGCACTTCAGGTCTGGTTTTTTCCATGGCTTGAAGGACATGTTCTTTTTTGAGCTCACCCAGTCCGCGCAAAGTCCAGAGCGCATGGATTTGGCCCAATGGTTTTTTTGTATCCGCAGCCAGTTTCATTAATGCAGGCACGATTGTCTTATCCTGTCGCTCATAAATCAGGCGCGAAGCGCATTCGCGCGTCCAACCGTTCCCGTGAGCCAGAAGACCAACCAATTGAGCGGTCTTTACATTACCGGGCAAAGCGCGCTGAGGAGGCTTAAATCCCTTGGGAGCGATACGCCAAATACGCCCACGATCATTCCCACTATCCAGATCGAGATATTTCTTGATGCTTTCGGGGATGGACCATGGATGCTCAATGGTTTCACGGTACATATCGGCCACGTACAGGCAGCCATCGGGTGCATTGGCAAACTGCACGGGGCGAAACCAGTTATCGGTACTGGCGGCAAATTCACTTTTGGCTTCATCCTCAGGCCTGCGCGCAACCGGCTGGATCCCTTTGTAATGGAGAAGCTTGCGGTGAATGAGGTTACTCCCCGTATCAGCAATAAAGGCGTTTCCTTTAAAATCCTCACCCAAGGCGTCTCCACGGTAAATGGTGATGCCGGTGGCTGCGGTGAAATAACCCGAAACTCTGCCTCCACCTTCCACCGGACCTCTCACCGCCTTGGCCACGCGCCAGCGCGTACGCACAATGCGCCAGGGTTCATCGGCACTCAGACGAAAAACGGGAGCTGAACCGCCATCGACAGCCACACCCACACGTTGAGATGGCATGGCATAGTGTTTATTACGCCCGGCATAACGCGAGGGATACATGAGGGCCATGATATGGCTTGAGTTACTGCAAATAAACTGCCGCCCATAATCATCAAAACCCATACCGTGCTGGGCAGAACTCCCTTCACTGCGAAGTTCCATGGTGCGTGGATTAAAGGAAAAATTGCGGCCACTTAAGGAAACCGTTTTACCGGTTTTATCCTTAACCTTACCGCCCATGGAAGAAGTGGCTCCGTGAATGCGGTTATCGAGTCCCCAACGGAAACTATTGAACATGGCCTGCACATTTAGCCGGGACCTCCCCGTTCCAAACCCTTCAAAGATCGTGCGGTTGATGTCCGCCTTCCCATCACCATTGGTATCCTTAAGATAAAGAATCTTCGGGGTTACTCCCACGAACACACCTCCATCATAGGCGATTACTGCAGTAGGCCAGGCAAGGCCTTGGACAAAGATACTGCTTTTCTCAAACTTCCCGTCACGATCAACATCCTCAAGAAGACGAATTCGGCCCGCGTTCGCATCCTGATGTTCGGAGTAACCGATCATTTCCACGACATAGAGACGGCCCGCTGCATCGAAGCTCATGGCGATGGGATCAGCCACCAACGGTTCCGCCGCCGCCAACTGCAAATCGTAGCCCTGCTTTACCGTTATGGTCTTGCGCGCGTCCTTGGCCGGGGTATGCGGAATACGCGGCAGTTCCTTGGGGTCAGGCTCAGGCTCAGCTGCCAGGAGTGTTAGCGCAGGAAATAGGAGGAGCAAAAGTACTTTCATGGCTTCGAGCCAAAGGGTAGAGAGCCAGGCACCGATGCCAAGCGTTTTCATATTGCCAAAGGCATATATTGAAGGACACTTACCTCCATGCACAGCACGCTTTCCCGCCGTCAGTTTCTCGGTTCCACCACCGCTGCCATTGCCACCGGCTCACTGCTACACGATGCAGTAGCTGCAGACAAGGAGCCTATCATCGACATTCATCAGCACACCCATTACCACGGGCGTACTGATGAACAGATGATCAAGCATCAACGCGCCATGGGCGTGACAACGACCATCCTGCTGCCCGCGGGCAAACCGGTGACCCGCCCCTCCACCCGCGAGGGCAAGGCCAACGGACTGGCGGCCAAGACCGGCGGCAACGACACCGTGCTGGCCATCGCGAAGAAGTATCCCAAGGAATATGTCTTTGGCGTCAATGAAGTGCCGGACCTGCCGGGGATGCAGAAGGAGCTGGAGAAATACCTGAAGGCGGGCGCGGTGATTATTGCCGAGCAAAAGTTCAAGGTGGCCTGTGACTCCAAGTACGTGTGGGCAGTAGCCGAGGTGGCCCAGGAATTTGGTGTGCCGGTGCTGATGCATTTTCAGCATGGCTCGTACAATCTGAACTTTGAAAAGTTCCACCGTACACTGGAAAAGTTCCCGAAGGTTAACTTTATCGGCCACGCGCAAACCTGGTGGGGCAATATCGACAAGAAACACGACCAAAAGGTGATGTACCCACTGGGTAAGGTAACCCCCGGCGGCCTAACCGACCAGTACCTGAAGAATTACAAAAACATGTATGGTGATCTCTCTGCAGGATCCGGCTTGAGATCATTAATCCGTGATGAGGAACATACCAGGGGATTCTTTGAGCGGCATCAGGATCAACTGCTTTATGGCAGTGATTGTGCCGACTCCATCGGCCGGGGAAAAGGCTGCCAGGGCAGCCGCACGATCGATGCAGTACGCCGCATTGCTTCAAGTAAAAAGATTGAGCGCAAGCTGCTCTTTGAAAACTCAAAGAAGCTGTTTAAGCTATAAAGGCTAGAGGAGTTCCCGAACCACCGAGCCTTCGGGAAGCATACGCATGCGACGACCTTGCGCGACAAACTCGGCTTTAGGATCCAGCCCGAGTACATGATAAACCGTTGCAGCAAAGTCGGCAATCGACACCGGCCGATCAATAGGCACAGCTCCATGCTTG
Source organism: Verrucomicrobiota bacterium (assembly GCA_030747505.1). Classification (GTDB taxonomy): domain Bacteria; phylum Verrucomicrobiota; class Verrucomicrobiia; order Limisphaerales; family UBA1100; genus UBA1100. The sequence goes on from JASLKQ010000019.1 coordinate 4,350, forward strand.
TCGCTGGCCCCAATCACCCGACCTGTTTTGATCCCACCCCCACCCATGGTAAGACTGAAACAATCAGCCCAATGATCCCTACCTGGACCCCGTTTATTATCGTTAATCTTGGGGGTACGACCAAATTCACCAGCCGTAATCACCAGTGTGGTTTCGAGCATTCCCCGATCATCCAGATCATTAAGCAGGGCCGAATAGGCGCTATCGTAAATGGGCAATTGCTGGTCCAAGTGAGGGAAAATTCCCCAGTGATGATCCCACGCGTAAATACCCGTGTCCTTGTAGCCTTGAATGGTAACAAAACGCACTCCCGCCTCCACCAGCCGACGTGCCAGCAGCATGCTCTGCCCGACATTGTTGCGACCATAGGCATCACGCAACTTGTCCGGCTCCGGAGATAGATCGAAGGCTTTCTTGGCCTTGGGTGAAGTCGCAAGATTCAAGGCCTGTTCGGTAAAGGTGTTGTGTACCCGGGCAAACTCCAACTGCTGCTCAGCACTCTCCTGATACTGATCCAGTGATTTCAGCAGGTGTTTGCGATCAGCCAAACGGCTGACATCCATACCTTCAGCCACATCAAAGGTGGGCACCGAAAAATCCGGAGTATTGGGATCGTCCTTGATCAGGAAGGGATCGTAGGTGCGACCCAGATATCCGCCATAGCCGGGGGCACTGTGAGCCGGGTGCTTCATATCCCCCAAATGAACAAAAGGTGGAACCGGTGCCTGCTGCTTCTTCTGCAGACTCAAAACCGCCCCGATTCCCGGCGCCTGTAGATTTTTGTCGCGCGGACTACCGCACATGATGTCCACATCCCCTTCACCATGCTTCGAACAAAAGGACTGCATCGACCGAATGAGGGAAAATTTATCAGCGCATTTTCCCAACTTGGGCAATTGATCACTCAAGTGAAGCCCGGGAACATTGGTGCGTGCCGGTTTATATTTGCCTCGAATCTCCTCAGGGGCATCGGGCTTCATGTCATACATGTCGATGTGGCTTGCTCCACCCTGAAGGAACATGAAGATAACATTGATTTGCTTGCTCTCCCCACCTGATTTTTCAGCCGCAAGCACCTCCGGCAACGACAAGCCCAAGGGAGAAATCGCGCCGAGCGATACCCCCCCCATCTTGAAAAAATCCCGGCGCCTGATTGCCATCGCCATCACTCTAGGTGATATGAAGGACCTCCGCAAACCTCAAAGAGGGGGACAACCGCATCATGGGCGCAACACCGAGTCGATGGTCTGATAAGCGGCCTCGCGCATATCTTCTGGAAAATTATGGTTATAATCTGGATGCTTGATGATGAGTCCCTTTTCATTCCCAAGCAGCTTGTAGATCGGGCGAGCGGCCTCGGCGCAGACATCGACGCTTTTCCAGCGGAAGTTTGAATCGCGCAAAGGCGCATGGACAAAGAAAGGACGGGGGGCAAGTGCACCCAATAGCTCAGGAAAATCGAAGGGGATTTCCTTTTGCCTGCCCCGGTAATCAGACAAGCGTGGCATATACCGAATCTGGCACCAACCACGGCCAAAGAACCAGTTGCGCTCGGCTCCATCATAGTAGTCCGGGTAGGCATCAAAGCCGCAACTACTGGCCATTACCGTAATCCGCTGATCAAACACCGCGGTGTAGATCGTATTGTGCCCGCCCAAAGAATGGCCAATGGCACCGAATCCGCGTTTTGAATCCACATAGGGCAGCGTCTCCAAGAGATCCAAAGCCCGGGTATTATCGTAAATCGCCTTCATGGTGCCACTCACATATCCAAGCTTGCCCAGATTCGGCCAATAGTTTGCCAGGTGCGTGTAGGCAGGTGAAAGAGTCACGTAACCGCGTTCAGCCAGTTCGGCCGCATACGCCCTACCCTCACGACCTCCCAAACCCACCACAACCTTGTGACCCACCTTGTTATCTGTAGGCATCAAACAAAGGACCGCAGGCGTCTTGCCGCCCTTACGTTCAAACACCGCCTTGGGAACACACAGGTAAGCAGGGGTACGGGACCCGGGCTCAGATTGATAGGTAATGAGTTGGCGAATGTATTTGCCTGCATCCACCTCTTCCTCAACCTTCACCTCCAGCTTTACCCGCAGCTCCTTCCCCGGAAAGCGACCCATCACCGCTTCCATTCCCTTCAGGATTTCAGTACGGCGTTTCTGCCAATCAGCCGGTGTCTTGACTGCCGCCATCTTTCCAGAAGCATCCCTAAATTGCAGGAGATTCAAACGATCCAGGCGCGGTGCGGCGCAAAGACCCAAAGAAAAAACCAGAAACAGAATGCCGGAAGTTAAGCGGAACATCGACTCATTGTTGCAGCCGGAATGATGCTGGCAAGCGGAAATCTATTTCACAGACCACTCCAGCATGCGCTCAATAGGAAGCCGTGCACGCTCAATGATTTCAGGGGACAGCTCAACCTGTGGTGAAAGTTCACGCATACAGTCACGAACCTTCTCCAAGGTATTCATTTTCATGAAGTGACACTCATTACAGGCACACTTCTCGGTGGGGGCCGGGATGAATTTTTTGTCCGGACACTCTTTTTGCAAGCGATGGAGCATCCCAGCTTCGGTGGCTATAATGATGGATTCACTCTCGGCTTGCCGGCAATAGTTAACCATCTTCTCAGTGGAACAAACCTCATCAGCCAGAATACGCACCGCCTTGGTGCATTCAGGGTGAGCCACTACTGGAGCACCAGGATACTCATCGCTGATCTTGAGAATAGTCGAGTGTGTCCATTCCACGTGCACCGAGCAGCTACCCTCCCACAAGGTCATCGGCCGACCGGTTTGTTCCATCACCCATTGACCCAGATTTTCGTCCGGCACAAAAAGCAAATCCTTGTCGGCTGGACACTGTTCCACGATCTTCTTGGCATTGCCAGAGGTACATATCGCATCAGAGAGAGCCTTCACCCGGGCACTGCAGTTGATATAGGCAATGGTAAAAAAATTATCGTTGGTCGCCTGTAATTCGACCAGTTTGTCTGGTGTGCAACTCTCCTCCAGGGAACATCCCGCATCCTTGTCGGGCAATATCACGGTCTTATCAGGGCAAAGAATCTTGGCGGTTTCCGCCATAAAATGAACACCGCAAAAGACAATCACGTCCGCATCAGTGCCAGCAGCCTGCTGGGAAAGCCCCAGTGAATCCCCCACATAATCGCCAATATCCTGAATTTCAGGCACCTGATAGTTGTGCACCAGGATAACCGCATTAAGCTCTTTTTTGAGCTCAACAATTTCCTGTGACAAATTCTCAATGGAATCACCCTCAGACATTGTGACGATTCTAGCTTGAGCCCCGTTACCCGTCAATTTCTGGTGAATAGTTAATGGTTCCAATGCGGCATGGGATACACCACTTATTAGGAACCCTGCGCGCCCGTAAAACGGGATGACTGTATCTTGTCCATTACCGGCCACTCATAAAAAGGCCACGTTTAACCGGATTTATTCGGAACTCGCCCTGCATCAGGCAGTAATCGGTGCCTATTCCAAGCCACTTTTCACCTCCCGCAAGGCCTTGGGGATGTCGCACGACGGACGTACCCTGTATGATTTTGCCTCAGACTCGCTGCAGAATGTTTCGCAACTGCACAAGCAACTGGCAAAACGCCGTTTTTCCTATCGGCCGGGCATTGAGCTACTCTTCACGACCAATGGAAAAGAACGCACTATCTACCTCTTCCCATGGGAGGAACGCATCGTCGACCTCATGCTTTACCGTGAGCTCACAAAATATTTCCACGGGGTGTATGAGCAGAGTTGTTTTGCCTACCGAATGGGCAGCCACGGGGTGGACAGCTGCCAGCACCGGGTGGAAAACCTCGTGCGCCAACTACCGCGGCCCCTGTATTTTGTGAAAAGGGATGTCGCCGATTATTTCCCCTCCATTAATCATGAACGGTTACTGGAACTGATGGCTGAATGGATCGAGCCTAATGACTATCTCTTCAAACTATTGGAACAACGAATCCGATTCGAAATACTTGAGAATGAAGAGGTGCGCACTGCCGAACGAGGCATTGCCTTTGGCACCGCGATTGCCTGTTTTTTTGCCAACCTGTATCTCACTCCATTGGATCGGCAGATGGCGAAAATAAAAGGACTGAAATATTTCCGTTACTCCGATGATCTACTTGCCTTTTCCAAGGATCGGGAATCCGCACTGGAAGCAGCCCAAGTAATGAGCTCCACATTCAATGAATTAAAGGTTGCCAGTAAACCCAAGGCTCACCGGAACTTTTTCTTCTCCCTCACTGCCGGTCACACCGATGGCGAATTTGAAGCGGTGGACCGCTTCCAACATTTGGGCCTGGAATTTCGAAGCGACAACACCGTGGGCATGGCCCGGGAAAAAGGACGCAAGATTCGCAACCTTTTCCGCACCGCCTTTCGCCGCAAACGCAGGCGCTTCATCAAAACCAACAAGCCGATCCTCCGTGCCCAACTGGCCGTGGATATTGCCCGCGATGTTGTGGAAGAAGGGTTCCGTTCAGTTGCCATTATTGATTACTACCTCAAGCACGTGAATGATGAATCACAACTACGTCAGCTCGACCAATGGCTGGCTGAGGAAATCCTTTCCGTCACTTATGGTAACGGCCACAAAAAGGGTAATTTTAAGAAGATACCATTCAGTCGGCTACGGGCAATGGGGCTGCCCAGTCTGCAGCATCGGCGAAGACTCCTGAGACACGGACATCTGGAATCGCACTTCTTCACCATGCGAAATGAAAATTTGATCGCGCAGCAGCAAAGGCGGCTGCCATCGGCCCGGAAAAACATATCCGGACCCGATTCCCTCCAAACCGGGAAGCACAGGCAAAAAACACTCGTGAGGGAGAGCGCCCCGTGTTGACCGGACTTAGTGAAATCGTTCCCATCATTAATGCATGGGACGGTGGAAGTCTCATGCATTAATGATGCCCGTATTTGTGATTCCAATACTGGAACCGCCTCGGACAGAGCTAATTCGTGACAGCGAAACCGACTCCTATTGGAGACGATGGAACGACTCCAATAGGAGTCGGTCCAAGACCTAAGTCGCCTTTGCTGTTGCGCGATCAAAAGAAAGAAACAAATTATGGGACTCTTTGATGAATTAAAAAAATCGATCTTTGGCGAAAACGCCAATCAACCGCCCGTCCTCCAGCAATCAGGTTCTTCAAATTCGCGGTTTCAGAGCCAGCCAGGACCATGTGATGTGGTCCTCACAGATGAAGGTGGCAATAAAATAGCGTGCATTAAGGCAATACGAAGAATTTGCCCGGAACTCGGGTTGGCGGCAGCCAAGGAGCTGTGCGAAAGCACCCCTCAACTATTGCTCAATGATGTAAGTAAGAAGACCGCCAAAAAAGCACTGGCAATCCTGAGTGAAGCCGGTGCAAAAGGAACCGTAGAAACCAATAAATCTGGATCCACAGAACAACCACTGCCAAAACCGAAAAAGGAAAAGGAAGAACCCGCTCCAATTAAACCGAAAAAGAAAACGTATCAACCGCCTTCTTCGGACAAAACCATTGTTATCGAGTATCTCAATTACGCCGGGGAACTAAAACAATTTATCGGCGACCCCAAATCCATTGTTCGCAAAGGAAACCACTTTTCCATCCGCGTGGCCCCCAGCTTTAAACGCATCTCCTTAAACCGTTCCAAGACGCGCATACTCAAGGGCGTCCCCGCTCCAGCCCAACTACCGAGTGAGCCCCTGCCGGTACAAACCACCACCTCGGATACCTCCATCATCCAGTACACCAACTGGCAGGGAGAACAAAAGGACTTTAAGATCATCACCGGTGTGATTGACGACAAGGGTGACTACGTTCGAGTACGCGTCTCTCCCACCTTCAAATATATCACCCTCAAGCGCACCCGCATTGGCAACCCTGAAGCGTTGTTTGATAGCAACAATACGGGCACAACTGAATCGGCACCCGCTGAACCGGTTACCGAACCAGAACCAGTGGCCGAACCTCAACCAGAAACTCCTGCCCAGCCATCAGGCACGGTGAATGTGGTCATCACCGGCTGCAGCCTGGCCACTTACGATGCCACCAAGATTGTGCGGGAAATCCGGCCGGATCTGAGTACCTTTGAAATATACAATTTATTGCGTGATTTTCCACAATTCGTCGCCGAAAATGTCGAACCCGATAAGGCCGCTTCCTACAAAAAACAACTTGAGGACGCTGGCTGCACGGTGGAGTTAAGCTAAAGGGAACATATACCCACTGCATCAAAGCAAACGATATTAACTCGATGGAATGAAGGAGGGAGATCTCTCAGGTTATAAAGGTGTCGGGACTATCATCGGTATCATCCTTGGGTTTATAAGTGGAGGGTTCGTTGCATTTCAACTCAGCAAGGTAACCGATGATGAAGAAATTATTGCCGGCGGTTTCATAGTTCCTCTTGCCTTCTTTATTTGGGCGGGTGGAACGACGGGTGAAAAAATCGACAAATTCCTTGGAAGAAATAAAAAAAAATCAACAGACCACGTTGTGGTTCATTTCAAGAACTCAAAAGGAGAAAATCGCAATGTCAATGTTGACCCGAAAACAGTCAAGGTTCAGGGCCCTAAAGTCACTGTTAACAAGGCATGGTCTGGCAGCGGCAGCCTAACTCTCAATCGGTTCCGAATACTGAACCCTGAAGTTCTTGGCCTAACCGAAAAAGAAACCCCTTTACCAACCCCTCAAGAACTCCCCCCTTTACCCGCACCCCAAAAACTTCCCAAGCCAATAAAAATAGAAGAAGGACCGCCCATCCTAGAGCCAGAGGAATTTATTGTGGGAGATATGTCGGGTACTGAACTACTCTATACACGTAGTGATGGGAGCAAGGGCGTTATTTATTTTGACCCGGATTCACTCGAGCTCACTGAGAACCGCGCAGTCATTAGCCCCCATGGCACCAATGAGGAATACGCCATCCTGCTTGAAAAGATAATCAATCCTGAGGTACTACATCAACCTGTTGAAGACCACAGTGTCTCAGAAATTGAGGAGCATGAACCCTTTCTCGAGCCCCAGGCCTTTATTCTCGGTGACGACTCAGGAAAGGAACTATTGTATATCCGTCACGACGGAAGCCGTGGTGTCATTTATTTTGACGAACAGTCCCTGGAAATCACAGGTGACCGGGTAAGCCTAATGCCTAAAGGGCTGGAGGTACGTTATACCTTTGCTCTGGACAAGTTAATCAACCCCGAGGCGATACATATCGTCGATGAAGAAGATGACGAACCTCCCATACTTGAACCCGCTGAATTCATTATCGGGGATATGTCGGGCAAGGAACTATTATATGTGCGTAATGACGGCAATCAGGGTGTGATCTATTTTGACCCGGAATCAGTCAAGTTCACGGATAACAGGGCCCTGGTCAGCCCTTATGGCACCGATGAGGAATATGCCATCCTGCTCGAGAAGATCCTTAACCCTGAGATTCTCTCTCCTCAACCCCGGACACCCGTGATCCCTCAGCCTGTACCTGTCACCCCGACTGCAACACCACAATTCGAAACCGGGGTCCGGGTAATCATCGAGGCGGTGCCCCTCGATTCTTATGAGGCAGCGCAAATCATGAGGCGCCTCAAACCGGATCTCGGCCCGTTCGAAGTTCTGGAAGTCTTAAAATATGACCATGAAACAATCCTCCAAGGCTATGATGAACTTCGTGCTAAAGACATCAAGACAGATCTGGAGGAGGCCGGTTGTATGGTAAACCTGCAAACCATTGATGAATCGGGAATTGCATCATCAGTACTGGCACCGAAGGTGGAAATTAAAACTTCAAGAAGCTCTGAACCTTATGGCCCATGGGAGCCCCGAAGACCACAAGAGCATGAGTTCGAACGCATAAGGTATGCAGATGGCAGTGATGCCGATGAAATTAAAAGTTTCATCAAAAAAAACAGGATCGATGTTAGCGCGAGGGATGAGGGTGGGCACCCTCTAATATTTGGTGTTAGGGATCCAGAAATCATGGGGATATTGATTGATATGGACGCCGACATTCATGCAATCTACCACGGAAATGTGATACATCATGCTGCTTCTGGCTTTAGTTCTCCTGAGGTGATGGAAATGCTCATTCAATTCGGGGTGGATTTTGATGCTGAGGATAGTACTGGCCAAACCCCTCTAATTTCCGCAGCTGAACACGGCGAATACGAAATGGCAAAAATTCTAGTTAAACATGGCGCAAACATTCATCATGTACATGAGTCGTCTAACCGAACCGCCCTGCAAGCTGCTCAAATGAACCAAAATAAGCATGATCACAGCATTGATCAGGCAGGTTGTGAAAAAATAATTACTCTCTTGCGCGAACACGGCGCAAGAGAGAGCCGATAACTTACTTGTCACTAATCTATCCTTTTCGACAGGACTCGGTTGTCTACACTGCGTCGCGTGAGTGAATTCACTGCAGAGCTGGTCGGTACATTTCTCCTCATCCTTCTGGGAGGCAGTGTGAATGCGAATGTTAACCTGAAAAAAACCACCGGCCACGGCTCTGGCTGGATTCTGGCCACCGCTGGCTGGGGGGTTTCAGTTTCAATCGCAATTTATGCAGTGGTCAATTTTTCCGGAGCCCACATCAATCCCGCGGTAACCCTCGGATTATTGAGTATCGGAGAATTGGAATCAGCCAAGGTACCCTCCTATCTCGCCGGCCAGTTCATGGGAGCCATCCTAGGAGCCACTACTGTCTGGCTTGCTTTCCTGCCTCACTGGGAAGTGACTGAAGATCCGTCTGACAAACTCGGGGTCTTCTCCACCGGTCCGGCCATTGACAAACCCGGTTGCAATTTCCTCACCGAACTCATTGGTACCTTTGTCCTGGTTTTAGGAGTGTTGGCCATCTTTTCACCCGATGCACTCACCCCGGTTCAGGAAAAGCTAGGTGGCAAGGAAGGAGCTGAATCCATTCAACAGCAATGGGCTTTTGGCCTAAAACCGTTGCTGGTCGGTCTACTGGTATTTGTCATTGGTATGGGGCTGGGTGGCCCAACCGGCTATGCGATTAACCCGGCGCGCGATCTGGGTCCGCGCATTGCCCACGCGATATTACCGATTGCCGGCAAGGGCGATTCCAATTGGCGCTATGCATGGATTCCGGTGCTCGGACCGATTGCCGGCGGGATACTGGGTGCATTGGTTTACAAATGGCTCTGGATGGCGCAATCTGGTGCCACTCCATGAAGTACATCCTCGCACTCGACCAAGGCACCACCAGTTCACGCGCGATTGTTTTTGATCGTGCCGGGCGTATAAAGGCTGTCGCACAAAAAGAGTTCCCCCAGATTTTCCCAAAACCCGGCTGGGTCGAACATGATCCTGAAGCCATCTGGAAAACCCAACTGGCAACCGCCAAGGCTTGCCTAAAGAAAGCCAAGTTGAGGGCGGATAATATTGCCGCGATCGGCATCACCAACCAGCGCGAGACCACCGTCATCTGGGACAGAAAAACCGGTAAACCCATCCATAACGCCATTGTCTGGCAGGATCGACGTACCGCCAGGGAATGCGACCGTCTTAAATCTGCCGGCAAGGCATCATTAATTGGCCGCAAGACCGGCCTGGTGGTTGATGCCTATTTTTCAGCTACCAAGATCGCGTGGTTGCTCAAGAACGTAAAAGGAGCTCGAGCCCTGGCCAAATCCGGCAGACTGGCCTTTGGCACCATAGACACATGGCTCATCTGGAAACTTACCGGTGGCACAAAACATGTAACTGATGCCAGCAACGCCTCGCGCACCATGCTCTACAACCTGCGTACCGGCACCTGGGATGCAGAGCTCCTGAAACTTTTCAAGATTCCCCGCAATCTACTGCCAGAAATTTGTGGCTCCAGCGAGGTGGTTGGCGAAGCCAAACTGCTGGGTAAAACAATCCCCATTGCCGGTATTGCCGGCGATCAGCAGGCCGCCCTCTTCGGTCAATGCTGCACCAAGCCGGGCATGGTGAAAAACACCTACGGCACCGGTTGCTTCATGCTGATGCAAACCGGCACCAAGCCAATTACTTCCAAGAATAATCTACTCAGCACCGTGGCCTGGCGCATAAATGGGCGGACGGAGTTTGCCCTGGAAGGCAGCATCTTCATCGCCGGGGCGGTAACCCAGTGGTTGCGCGATGGATTAAATTTTTTCAAGAGCGCCGCAGAAATCGAAAAGCTCGCCGCAAGCGTAAAAGATAATGGCGGTGTTTATCTCGTTCCCGCCTTTGCCGGCTTGGGCGCACCGCATTGGGATCAGCATGCCCGAGGCGCCCTTTGCGGTCTCACTCGGGGGGCCACCAAGGCGCATATTGCCCGGGCTGCCCTGGAAGGCATCGCCTATCAGGTCCATGATGTGTTGAGTGCCATGGAAGCGGACGCAAAGATTCGACTCAGGGAACTACGGGTGGATGGCGGTGCCAGTGCAAATAATCTATTGATGCAATTCCAAAGTGATTTATTGAATGTCCCCATCGCGCGACCGAAGGTGACTGAAACCACCGCACTGGGAGCAGCTTATCTGGCCGGACTGGCCGTAGGCTATTGGAAATCACAGAAGGATATCGCCAGCCAATGGGGGATTGATAAACGTTTCAAACCTCATATGAAACCGATTACTCGGAAAAACCTACTGAAAGGCTGGGAGAAAGCCCTGGAACGTTCAAGAAGATGGGAAGATTAAACATTGTTTATCTAATACTCCGAAGAGGAGTTGACTTCCTGCTCCCCTTCAGGCATCCAATCCCCCCTACTTTATTCTAACTAAAAAAGAAACAATCATGTCAGACACACTCGATTACGAAACATATGATGACCTGTCCTCGCTGGGCGTAGGTCAGGACGTACCCGAATTCAAAATGGAAACCTACGAGCCATCCACCGGCTCCTTTGGTGAAGTAGACCTTGGGGAACTGAAAAAAGATGGCAAGTGGACAATCCTCGTGTTTTATCCGGCGGATTTCACGTTTGTGTGCCCAACCGAACTGGCCGATCTGGCCGCACAGGATGCCAAACTTACTGAACTGGGCGCGAAAGTAATTGGTGTTTCCACCGACACAAAGTTCAGTCATCTGGCCTGGTGCAAGGAAGAGAAATTGATGGAGGATGTGAAGTACACTCTGGCAGCCGATACCAATGGCGTGATTTCCAGCCTCTTTGGGGTTTATGACGACGACACCGGCCTTGCCCTGCGCGGTACATTTATCATCAGTCCCGAAGGCAAGCTCGTGAGTGCCACGGTGAACTTCTACAATGTGGGTCGCAACATGGAGGAACTAACCCGCGTTATTGAAGCAAACGTGCACTGTCAGGCTAATCCGACAGAAGCCTGCCCTGCCAAGTGGACTCCAGGCGAAAAGACACTAACCCCCAACGAGGGCATGGTCGGTAATGTCTATGAAGCCCTAAACGGCTAAGTCTACCAGCAAATCAATCACAAACGACGAGGGCAACCTCGTCGTTTTTTTGTTTTGTAGAGAACCCTAAATGGAAAAGTCGGTGTACTCAGGCTTATATTGCTGGGCGGGCGAATGGAGCATGCCGGCAGCCACGGTGGCATTAGTGCCTTGTTCGACGAGCACGAATGATCCAGTCAAACGATTGGTTGTGTAGCCGTCGAAGACCAGAGGTTTTGATGTACGGAGCCGTACTTCACCAATGTCATTCATGACCAGTTCCACAGGGTTCGGTTCGGGCTCAAAGGTGCGAATATCAATTTTACTCTCAAGGCTACTAATCATCGCCTGCACAGTTTGGGTGCCGTGTTTAAGGTAATATTTATTGCCTGAGGTCAGTGGTCGCGGATTCATCCAACAAACGCGAGCGGCAAGATCGGAACTGTGACCCGGCAAAGGGTCGAAGCCCACCAGCGTATCCCCACGACTCACATCTAAATTATCCTCCAGAACCACTGTCACTGATTGAGGGCAAAACGCTTCCTCCAATGAGCCATCGTGGGTCCAGATTTCCTTTACCTTGCTCTTTTGGCCACTGGGCAGCACAAGGATTTCCTGATCCACTTTTACAATACCACCGGCGATCTGGCCGGAAAAACCGCGAAAATCATGAAGGGTTTTATCGGTCGGATTATTTGGGCGATTCACCCACTGCACGGGGAAACGAAACCCGTTTAAGTTCCAGTCACTGGCGATATGCACCGATTCCAGGTGACCGAGCAGTGTGGGCCCTTCATACCAGGGAGTCTTGTCCGAAAAGGTAACCACATTATCTCCCTCCAGAGCACTGATGGGCACAAATTTGACATCCTTGAACAAATCCAGCTTGGGGAGAAACGACTCAATTCCATCTCGAATTTCCCGGAAACGCTCCTCGCTCCAGTCAACCAGGTCCATCTTGTTCACCGCAAAAATTATATGAGGAATACCCAGCGAAGCGGAAATATAACTATGTCGCCGGGTCTGCTCTATCACCCCATTACGCGCATCCACCAGCACGATGGACAGGTTAGCCGTGCTGGCACCCGTAACCATGTTACGCGTGTATTCCACATGACCCGGCGTATCAGCCACGATGAATTTTCGCTTGGGTGTGGCCACGAAGCGGTAGGCAACATCAATCGTAATACCCTGCTCACGCTCAGCGCGTAAACCATCGGTAAGGTTGGCAAGGTTCACCTGCCCTCCACCGGTAATGTCAGCCGATCGTTCCAGTGCCTCCATCTGGTCCTCCATGATGGACTTGGAATCAAAAAGCAGCCGGCCAATCAATGTGCTCTTACCATCATCAACCGACCCACAGGTGTTGAAGCGCAATAGCTCAACGGGATGTTGCGTCTTACTCATCCTAGAAATATCCTGCTTTCTTACGATCCTCCATCGCTGCCTCACTGGCCTTGTCATCGGCGCGACTGCCACGCTCAGTCACGCGCGCAGCGGCAACCTCAGTGATAATATCATCAATGCTTTCAGCAGGGCTCTCAATCATGCCCGTGGAAATCATGTCAGCAATGGTGCGCACACGGCAGATCATCGTTCGACTCTCCTCCTCTTCAGACGGTCGTGCACCCTCATAAGGGTCCGCTTTACCACTCTCCTCGTGAACGGGCGGCACCGGCAACCATTGGTCGCCTCTACGGAAACATTCACGCTCGTGACTAAAGTAAATATTCGGCACCTCAAGATTCTCTTTTTTTATGTACTCCCATACATCGGTCTCCGTCCAGTTGGAGAGTGGAAAGACACGCATGTTTTCACCGGGATTGAGACGCGCATTGTAAAGGCTCCAAATTTCCGGCCGCTGGTTTTTAGGGTCCCATTGACCGAAGGCATCACGAAAGCTGAAGAAGCGTTCCTTGGCGCGTGCTTTCTCCTCATCCCGTCGCGCACCGCCAATACAACAGTCGAACTGGAACTCATCAATTGCACCCAATAGCACCGGAATTTGCAATGCGTTGCGGCTAATTTGGCCGGGGGTGGCCGTTGCTATTCCTTTCTCAAGGGCTTCATCCACCGTGCGGACAACTAACTTTGCATTCAATTCTTCCGCACGACGGTCACGAAAATCAATCAACTCTGGAAATTCATGACCCGTTTCCACATTAAGAAATATCATTGGAATATCCGAAGGGCGAAAGGCCTTTTCGGCCAGGCGCAGGATACAAATGGAATCCTTGCCACCGGAGAAAAGGATGGCCGGCCGTTCAAACTCGGCGGCGACCTCCCGCAGGACATGAATCGACTCGGTTTCGAGATACTGCAGGTGATCAAGATGATAGGAGCTCATTCTTTGGCAACAGCCTTTCCTCCCCAGCTTGCATGGAGACCACATTCTCGTTTTTCATCCGCCTTCGCAGGATCAAAGTAATCCCATTCATTGGGCAAATTATACTCTTTGAGGTAGGCTTCCATCTCCTCATCGCTCCAATGAAAAACAGGGCTCACCTTGAGTGAATTAAAATTATTGTCAGGACTCACGATATCAAGCTCCGCGCGCGCAGGGTTTTGCACCTTGCGCAAGGCAGTGATCCACACGCTGGGGGCGAGCTCCTTCATGCCCCGCTGAAAGGGCTCCAGCTTCATAACCGTACTAAATTCCTTGATGGCCTCCTCATTTTCCGGAGTTGGCTCAGGCATGCCTCCATGGGCCGCGTCGTAGTGGGCTGTGGTAAGTCTAGGCACAAAGGCCTGGATATTCAGATTGAGTAGCCCCCTCAATTCCTCGGCGTGCCTGTAGGTTGCCTCACGGTTGTAGCCGTGATCCACCCACAAGACGCGAATGTTTGGCTCAACTTGAGTGGCGAGGTGCAGGATAACCGCCTCATACGGACGGAAGTTGGTGGAGACAATTGCCTGACCCTCTGCCTGTGCGATCGCCCACTCGATGACTTCCGGCGCAGATTTATCGCGTAGTTCCCCGTTTGCCTGCGAAGTTTCCTCAGGCGTCATCATGTTGCCTCCTCCAGTTCCGGCCAGAGGACGCGGCAGCAGTAATCGCCGAAACGTTCATCCTCCTCACGTTCACTCTTAAAACGTGCAAAGAGTTCACCAATCTTCACGGGAATTTCATCAACCTTGACATTTTGATCAAACAAACGCCCCAAACGGGTACCGGCTTCGTTGCCCCCAACATACACCGCATACTTGTTTGGCGAACGACCCACAAAACTCAGTTCAGCTATGTACGGTCGCGCACACCCGTTGGGACAGCCGGTCATGCGCAGTATGATACGCTCACCGGTGAGGTCGTTGTCATCGAGGAGATTTTCCACCGTTCCGAGCAGGTCGGGCAGGTAACGCTCACTCTCGGCCAGCGACAAACCGCAGGTTGGCAACGCCGGACAAGCCATGGAGGCAAGTTCCACTTCGCTTACCCCCTGGTTGCCGGTTACACCATGCTCGTGGAGGATGGAAACAATGGAGTCCTTTTTACCGGGCGCAATATTGGCAAGCAGGATATTTTGGGTGGCGGTGAGGCGCACTTCAGTTTGGTGTTCGGTCACGATCTTTCGAAGGGCAGATTTTAGCCGAACTTTTTCAGTGTCTTTCACTCTTCCGGCGAGGACATGTAAGCCAAGGAAAAGGTTGCCGTCTGTCTGTTCATGCCATCCAAATAAATCCCCCTGCCTGTCGAACTCAAACGGGCGTGGATTCTCAAGTGTAATGCCTGAGCGCTGGTTCACTTGTTCACGGAACCAATTCAAACCCTGCTCAGCAATCACGTACTTGAGACGTGCATGCTTGCGATCGGTGCGATCTCCGAAATCCCGATGCACGGTAAGCACTGCCTTGGCTACGTCCACCAGATGTTCCGGCGCAAAAAAACCAACCACATCGGCCACCCGTGGATAGGTCTCGGGCCGGTTATGATTCATCCCCATGCCCCCTCCGGCGGTGAGATTGTAGCCGGCCAACTCACCGTCCTCTTCAATGGCAACAAAACCCATGCAATTAGTAAACACATCGGTGTCATTCAAGGGGGGAATGGCAAATGCCGATTTAAGTTTCCTTGGCAGATACGTTTTCCCGTACAATGGATCCTCAAAATCAGAATCATCGACCTTGATTTTCACACCCTCCACCCAAATCTGGTGATAGGCCCTGGTGCTGGGCAAAAGTGCCTTAGTTACCCTGCGGCAATCCTCCAGCACACGAGTAGACAGGGCATTGCCAGCGGGCGTCGGTGGCGCCATTACGTTACGATTCACATCCCCACACGCAGCCAGTGTTGTTGCCAGAGCATCGTTGATTCCCTTCATCAAGGGTCCCAAGCCAGATTTCACAACCCCATGAAACTGGAGGCTTTGGCGTGAGGTAATGCGCAGGGTCTG
Organism: Verrucomicrobiota bacterium; assembly: GCA_030747505.1. GTDB lineage: Bacteria > Verrucomicrobiota > Verrucomicrobiia > Limisphaerales > UBA1100 > UBA1100. The sequence goes on from JASLKQ010000019.1 coordinate 20,151, forward strand.
ATTCCCGTATTCCTCTGAAAGCCGGTCGTAGGTGAGATATAATTCAGGAGACATGATTCCACCCGGATTTACTCCGCGAACCATAAACATGAATTTCTTACCCTGTTTACGCACATCACGGTCATCCTGCTGATAAATCCCGTGAAACTTGATAAACTGCTGGTCATCGCCCGAAAAAGCCTCGGTCTGCTCATCATCCAACGTCGCCGCAATATCCCCTGCCAAAGAGGGGTTTGCTTCCTTAATCACCTCATTATTGGTCAATTCATTGGTTTTTTTTGACATAAATAAATGTTTAGTAAGTTGATTAAGATTATAATCTTAAAGTTCTTATTGTGAACGGTCAAGGCGTTATTAACAATATAATCACTGAAACAACAGGAAAATTAGATCGTTAATATCAGTGGTTCTAGCGAATGGAATCATTCCCACGTTGAGTCATAAAAAAGTAGGCAGTACCCAAAATCAATATCCCTGCGAAAATTCCCGCGATCAGCGGATTATACCAACTCATTGCCACAAGGCTGACTGCCGCGATGAGCAGGGCCAGAGACGGGAACACCGGATAGCATACCGCACGAAAAGGTCGTTCCATATCAGGTTCCTTTTTTCGAAGGACAAAAAGTGACCACATGGAAATAACATATAACGTAACCGCACCGAAAGCAGCCAAAGTAATAATTTCACCCGTACGACCTGAGAGAATCGCCACAATACCAATTGTCATGTTGGCCAGCAATGCAATGGCGGGCGTTTGGGTGGTAGGATTGATTTGACCAAGCGATCTTGGCAGGAAACCTGACCGACCCATCTCCATCGTCGCCCGTCCCGCTGCAAGAATAATACCGTGGAAACTGGCAATTAAGCCTAGTAGCCCTACGCCCAATAGCAGCGTATAAAGAAAATGCTCCTTACCCACCACCTTGGCCAGAGCCAATGGCAGTGGAGCATCACTTGGTTCAGCTCCGGGTTTTTCATAGACAATCGCTTCCCAGCCAGCCACACCGGTAGAGGTAAAAAACACCGCTAAGGCCAATACCACCAACGTAAGGATGGCGGATCCAAAACCACGAGCCACTGTACGTTGAGGATCACGTGCCTCCTCTGCCACATTGGCCACTCCTTCAATGGCCAGATAGAACCAGATGGCAAAGGGAAGGCAGGCAAACACTCCGCCCCAACCATTGGGTAATGGATTATGATTAAAATTGGCCAACTCAAAGGAGGGTGCAGCGACGCCAATGAAAATGAGTAGCTCGGCTACTGCCAGCACCGTGACCACCAGCTCAAACATTGCTGCCTGTTTAACTCCCCAGATATTTAACCCCGTAAAAATTAAGAACGCACCAATCCCCACCACCCTCGGATCCACTTCCAGACGCATCCCAACATAAGCCCCTATTGCCATGGCGATGGCGGGCGGTGCAAAAACAAATTCCACCACCTGCACCAAGCCTGCCTGAAATCCCCAGAACGAACCCAGAGCGCGTTGGGCATAAACAAACACACCCCCCGCCTTGGGCATTGCGCATGCCAGTTCCGCGTAACTGAGGGTAAAAGCCACATACATCACCGTAATGATGATTGTGGCAACCAACATCCCCCATGTACCTCCCAGAGGTAACCCCAGATTCCACCCAAAATACTCGCCACTAATCACGTACCCCACACCAAGGCCCCATAACATCACCGGACCAAGTGTCCGACGAAGTTTTCCGGGCTCAGTTTGGGGAGAATCTGTCATTTCAAGGGCAAAAGATGTAGCGGGTGAGGGTTGATTTTGCAATCATCCACCCCGTCAATGCCAGCCCTGCAAACAGTCAATCCGTTTACCGGCAAAACCATTGAAGAATGGCAACCGATGGATTTTTCATTGCTTAGATCGGCTACATCAAAGGCCCGCGCGGCCTTTACCAAGTGGGAACAAGTCACAGTATCAGAACGTGTTGAGCGGATACGTTCGGCCCTCAACTACTTTGAGCAAAACCGTGAAGCGATCGCAGCCGATATCACCGCCCAAATGGGTCGACCGCTCGCCCAAAGCCGGGGTGAAATTGACGGGTTATTGGAGCGGTTCAATTACCTGTGCGATATCGCTCCAGAGACGCTGCAACCAGATGCCATCGCCCGAAAAGAAAACTTTCACCGGGAAATCATGCACGAACCCCATGGGGTCGTGCTCATCATTGCGGCCTGGAATTATCCGCTCCTCATCGCTGCCAGTGGCGTGGCTGGGGCGCTCCTCGCAGGAAACACAGTTTTACTCAAACATTCCACCCGCACACTTTCTATTGGTGAACATTTTGAAAAGGCCTTTGGAGACGATGATCTTCTCCAACATGTGGTGATGGATCACGACTCAACCGCAGAACTTATTGAGCAGGGAGATATCAACCACGTGGTATTTACCGGCTCAGTCGCTGGAGGAGAAAAAATTTATGGCAGTACTGCTAAACGCCATTTTGATTGTAATCTGGAATTGGGAGGTAAAGACGGGGCCTATGTGGCACCCGATGCAGACATCGCGCAATCCGCGGCAATGCTTGTCGATGGAGCAATGTATAACTCCGGACAATGCTGCTGTGGTATTGAACGCGTTTACGTTCACGAAAAAGTGCATGACGAATTCCTTGCAGCATGCAAACCACTGATTGAAGCCTACGCACTTGGCGATCCTCTGGATCCAAACACCACACAAGGGCCATTGGCCGTTGCCTCCTCAGCAAAATTAATGGAAGCACAAATAAGTGAGGCAATCGCTGCAGAGGGTGAGATAATCGCCGGCGGGAAAACGCGCCAAATTAGCCAAGGCACTTTTTTTGAGCCAACACTCTTAACGGTGATCCGAAATGATCTTTCCATTATGCAGGAGGAGAATTTCGGGCCGATCCTGCCTGTCATGAAGGTGACCGATGATGCCGAGGCCATCAGGCACATCAACGACTCGCCTTATGGACTCACCGCCGTCATCTGCACCAGCGATCAATCCAGGGCTGAATCGTTTGCCAATCGGGTGGAAGCAGGAACCATTTTCATGAATCGTTGTGATTACCTCGATCCCGCCTTACCATGGTCCGGAGTAAAGGCCAGCGGCAAGGGTTCCTCGCTTTCACGCTACGGTTTACTCGTCATGACCCGACCCAAGGCGATACATTTTCGAACCCAATTCTAACATGAGCACCAACAATATTTCTGCCGACCAACTCATTGCCAAGTACCGCGATCAAAACATTCGCCGCGTGAAACTCGCCTTTGCCGATCTGGACGGCGTACACCGCGGCAAGTACATCTCGCTGGATAAATTTGCCTCCATCGCCGGCGGCACGTCAGGATTTTGCGACTGCGTACTGGGTTGGGATGTCAATGATCAGCTCTATGATAACGCCGCTTTTACCGGGTGGCACACCGCTTTTCCTGATGCCAAGTACCGTGTTGATCTAACCACCGAGCGAAGCCTGCCTGATGAGGACAACTGCCCGCTCTTTATCGTGGATTTTGTGGGGGAAGAAAATGGACTGCACCCGGTTTGCCCGCGCAATCAACTGCGCGGCATACTCCAAAAGGCCGAAGCAATGGGCTATTCAGCACGTATGGCCTTCGAATATGAATTTTTCATTTTTGATGAAACGCCCCATACGTTGCGCGAAAAGAACTACCAAAACCTGACGCCATTGAGCCCTGGAAATTTTGGCTACTCTGTACTTCGCAACTCAAGCCTTTCTGATCTTTTCCATGAGTTCATGGATTACTGCGAGGCGATGGACTTTCCCTTGGAAGGGCTTCACTGCGAAACAGGGCCAGGAGTGTGGGAAGCTGCCATTACTGTGGATGACGCCTTGCAGGCAGCTGACAAAGCGGCCCTCTTTAAAACCTTCTCCAAGGCATTCTTCAATAAACGCGGTTTGGTCGCCACTTTCATGGCAAAATGGTCAATGGATTATCCGGGGCAAAGCGGTCACATCCACCAATCCCTGTTAAATAAAAACGGGGAAGGACTCTTTCACGATGCAAATGCCCCGCACAACATGAGCCCATTAATGGAACAGTACGTGGCCGGCCAACAAAAATATCTGAAACCATTTCTCAGTTTGTGTGCCCCAACGATTAATAGCTACACGCGACTGGTAAAAGGCGCCTGGGCACCTACCGCCGCAGCTTGGGGTGTGGATAACCGCACCACGGCACTTCGCGTCATCACCGGCTCGGAGAAATCGCAGCGAGTGGAATTTCGTATTGGACCGGCTGATGCCAACCCGTACCTGATAGCCGCTGCGAGCCTGGGAGCCGGATTACTGGGAATTGAGGAACAACTCGATCCGGGCGAACCTTTGAGCGGCAATGCCTACGAACAGGAATCCGGATTGCCACCCGAACGACAACTGGCCACCAACCTGCGTGATGCCACCCGCGACCTTGACGAATCGCCTGAAGCAAGAACCTTGTTTGGTGAAGAGTTTATTAACCACTACATCGCTTCACGGGATTGGGAGGTGCGTGAGCACGAACGCCATGTCACTGACTGGCAAATGCAGCGCTATTTCGAGATCATATAAAGTTGTAATGAACCAATTCAGTTTCCCGACAACCATTCTCCACGGCCAAGGGGCATTAACCGAACTGGCCAAGCGCATTCAGGAAAAAAACCTGATGCTCGTCACTGACCCAGGCCTGGTAAAGGCAGGCGTGGTTGAGCAGGCCCTTGAGATGCTGTCGAAGAGTAAATCCAAGTTTAAAGTGTATGATGAGGTTCACCCCAATCCCGTTGAAGAAGATGTGGAAAAGGGCTCTGAATTTTATCAGAACAACACGTGTGATGGGATACTGGCACTGGGCGGGGGTAGTGCAATGGATGTGGCAAAGGCCATCCGTTTTTTTGTCAATCACCCGGCACCTCTGGCCCAGTATTCAGTTCTTAAAAACGGGGCAGCTAAAATCACCGGCACTCTCCCTGTAATGTATGCGGTGCCGACCACGGCGGGAACCGGAAGTGAAGTAGGAAGAGGCGCCGTCATCACCCTTCGCGATACCGGCCGCAAAACCCTGTTTGTGGCACCTCCCCTCATGCCCACCATTGCTGTCCTTGAGCCCTCGCTCACCGCCAAATTACCTCCGCATCTCACGGCAGCCACAGGAATTGATGCCTTCACTCACTGCCTCGAATCCTATTTCGCCCCCATCTACCATCCAATGGCTGATGGAGTTGCGCTGGAAGGTATCCGACTCTGCCTGAATCATCTCAATGACGCAGTTAACGATGGCAGCAACCTTGAGGCCCGTGCGCAGATGCAAATGGCAGCGAGCATGGGAGCGGTCGCCTTCCAAAAGGATCTGGGGATGGTTCACTCACTGGCCCACCCGCTCTCCGCCCGCCACGATATGCATCATGGTCTGGCCAATGCGCTGATGCTGCCTGATTCGATGGCCTTTCTCGAGGCAGCCGACTTGAATGAAGGGCAGCAGCACCGCATCGATACTATCCGCACACTTTTCAGGGAGGCAAACCGGTCCGGTGAATCGCTGGCCAATGAAACCCGCATCTGGTTTCAGGAACTGGGGATACAATTTGGCCTCCAGCATCACAATATCCCAGCTGAGGATCTGGATAATCTGGCTAAGGATGCTTTTGATGATCCATGCCATGCAACCAACCTCGTTGCCCTAACGCGTGATGATCTGGCGGAAGTCTATCAGCGAGCCCTGTGAAAATCGGCCTGCTTGCATGTGACTTCGTAAATCCGGAATTCCTGGAAATCAGTGGGACTATCCCAAAGATGTTTGTTGATCTTATCTGCCAAACCAAAATTGATTCTAATTGGCAGGTGTATCAGGTTTGGGAGGGAGAGATCCCTTCATCAACTGAAGAATGTGAAGCATGGTTCATCAGTGGATCACGAACCTCAGTCTATGAGGAGAAACGTTGGATTAAACACTTTGAAAAATTTGTTGCGGACCTTCATGTGGACAAAAGGAAAACGATTGGTATTTGCTTCGGGCACCAGATGATAGCTCAAGCTCTTGGCGGTGAGGTTCGACATTCAGATCGCGGATGGGGTATTGGAGTAAAAGAAATCGATATTATCAGAGAAGAACCATGGATGAATCCGCCGCTCGACAAGATGAGGATGCTTTTTACCCATCAGGATCAGGTAGAGAAACTTCCTCCGGAAGCCCGGCTTCTGGGTTCAGCCGATCATTGCCCGCATGCCATGTTTGCCATGGATAACCATATGCTTGCCTTGCAATCCCATCCTGAATATTCAAGGGCATACTTGCGCGCCCTGATTCAATCGCGTGAGGCTATTATTGATCAACCTACTTTTCAGTCAGGACTCGAAAGTCTCGAAATAGAGCCTCACCGAATAGAACCTGCAGCCTGGTTGCGGAATTTTCTTACGAGTTGAATAATCAGACAGCCCGAGTAAACTTTCCTCCATGTTCCGTCATATACTGGCTCTGACTATTTCTGCTGTCACCCTTCAGGCAGCAGACAAAACCGAATGGATACCGCTCTTTGATGGCAAGAGCACCAAGGGCTGGGAACCCCGCGCCAAAGTGGAGTCCTTTAAGGCGGTCAATGGAGAATTACATCTCACTTCAAATGTCAATGTATGGGTGGTTAGCGATTTGCAGCTTGGCGACTTTGTTGCGGAGCTGGAGGTAAAAATTCCACAGGAGAATGCCGGATTCAATTCAGGCCTCGGTTTTCGACTAATTGGTGACAAGGGCAAACCCAAGGGCTACCAGTGCGAGATCGACCGCGGCAAACCCGGTGGGGTTTATGGAATCGGCATGGGCGGCTGGCTCTATCCCAAAGACAAGGAGCAAACGGCCGCTTACAACAAAAACACCAAAGACTTGTTCAAACCCAAAGAGTGGAATCACTTCAAGGTAGAAGCCAAGGGGCCACACATTCGCACTTGGCTCAACAATAAACTCATTGCTGAAATTGAACACAAACAATCACTTAAAGGCCGTTTTGGCATCCAGCATCACGGCAAAGGAGGGACGGTAAGATTCCGCAATCTGCGTGCCCGGAAATTGAAATAGCCTGAATAACCATCCTCGCATTTCCCTCTAAAGACTCCATACTGTTCAGAAGATGTATCGCCTTTTTACAGCATTGGTTTTGACCACCAGCGCAGCTTGGGCGGCTGATACGGCTGGCTTGGAGTTTTTCGAGAAGAAGATTCGGCCCGTATTGGTGAGCGAATGCTACAAGTGCCACAGCAAGGAGCAAAAGGTGAAGGGCGCGTTAAGGCTAGACTGGAAAGGCGGATGGCAAAAAGGGGGTGAATCTGGGGCAACCATCATTCCGGGGCGTGTTGGCAAAAGCCTCCTCATTCAGGCAATCCGTCATGCCGATGCGGATATAAAAATGCCTCCCAAAAAGAAACTGTCCCCGGAACAAATTGCTGATTTTGAAAAATGGGTGGCCATGGGCGCGCCGGACCCGCGTGTCAAGAGTGAAGCAACTGCAGAAGAAAAGAAATTGGATCTGGAGGCCGCAAGACAATTCTGGGCCTTTCAGCCAGTAAAAAAACACCCAAGACCAGTCCTGAAAAACAAGAACTGGGCCCTGACAGATATTGACCAGTTTGTTCTCTCAGAACTTGAGAAAAAGGGCCTCAACCCTGTTGAAGACGCAGATCACCTAACCCTTTTACGACGTCTTTATTTTGACCTTGTTGGCCTCCCCCCCACGCCTGATCAAATGACGGCCTTTGTAGAAGCTGCAGGAAAGAATAGGAACAATGCCGTAGAGAAAGTTGTCGATGAACTTTTGGCCAGCCCACATTTCGGAGAACGCTGGGGACGACATTGGCTGGATATTGTGCGTTTTTCTGAATCCACCGGTGGAGGACGCACACTTCTCATGAAGGAAGCGTGGCGTTACCGTGATTACGTGGTGAACGCCTTCAATACCGACAAACCCTATACCGAATTCATCCGTGAACAAATTGCCGGCGACCTTATCGAGGGCGGTAGTATTGAGCAGCAGCAAGAACGACTCACAGCCACTGCCTTTCTTCTACTTGGCCCCACCAATTATGAATTACAGGACAAAACTGTTCTGGAGATGGACATTGTAGACGAACAAATGGACACCATGGGTAAAGCCTTCATGGCCCTGACTATTGGGTGTGCCCGTTGTCATGACCATAAATTTGACCCCATCCGGACTGAAGATTACTATGGAATGGCGGGTATCTTTAAGAGCACCAAATCCGTTATTCATAGTAATGTATCCACCTGGAATAAACGTGCACTACCCATACCTCCTGAAGATGAAAAAAACGCAAAGCAACAGGCGGTTCAAATTGCGGATCTAAAAAAAGAAATAAACAAGCTAAAGAAAAAGACCGGGGCAAATGCAACAGGAACCGGACCAACCCCGGTAGATAGTTTGCCAGGCATTGTGGTTGATGATTTGCAGGCAAAGTTGAAGGGGGAGTGGACGCAGTCCACTTCAAACAAGGGATATGTGGGTGAAAACTATATCCACGATGGGGCAGCCGGCAAGGGGGAGAAGTCGGTAACCTACAAGGTAAAGATTCCTGGCGACGGCAAATTTGAAGTACGCGTTTCCTACACGCACGGCACCAACCGGGACCGCAAGGTGCCGGTCTTAATCCGTCATGCCGATGGTGAAGTCACCAAATACATTGACCAAACCAAAAACCCGCCAATCGATGGTCATTTCATTTCACTGGGCACCTATGATTTTCTTGTCGGTGAATGGGAGGCAGTGGTCATTTCGACCAAGGGCACCACACAACATGTCATTGCTGATGCCGTCCAGTTCCTCCTCGAAGGATCACCTGTGGTGGCAAAAAAAGAGCCCAAGCCCAAAAAGAAGCCTGCGAAATCAAAACTTTCTGACGACAAGGTCAAACTGTCAGAATTGGAAAAGGAGCTAAAAACACTGGAGGCCAATAGGGTGAAACAGCCCCAAATTATTGCAGCAGCAGAAACTGAAAATCCTGAAAATATAAAAATTGCTATACGGGGGAATGTTCACAATGCAGGCCCCAAGACCCCCCGGCGGTTTATCCAGGTACTCAACCGTGGCCCTCTCCCCAAGATCAAATCGAAATCCAGCGGCAGGATGGAGTTGGCCAACTGGGTGGCCAGCACCGAACACCCCTTAACAGCACGGGTTTTTGCCAATCGAGTATGGCATCATCTTTTCGGCAAAGGTTTGGTTGTCAGCGTCGACAACTTCGGACATATGGGCCGCCTGCCCACCAATCAGGCTTTACTGGATCATCTGGCGATTCGTTTTACCAAGCAAGGCTGGTCAGTGAAAAAATTAATCCGCGAAATTGTGCTTTCTCGCACCTATCAACTCAGTTCCAACTCAGGTGAACAGGCTAAAGTGGATCTGGAAAACAAACTACACTGGCGACAGAACCGTCGACGGTTGCAGGCCGAAGCAATCCGCGACTCGATTCTCTCAGTCAGCGGGCAACTCAACAAGAAAATGGGCGGGCCAACCATCAAGCCCGGTACCACCACCGAGTATGGGTACGAGTTTGACGATGCCCGACGCAGTATTTACACGCCGGTCTTTCGCAATACGCCTCTTGAGATCATGCAGGTTTTCGATTTTGCCGACCCTAACCTTGTGATGGGAGAACGAACAACCAGCAGTGTCCCCACGCAGGCGCTATACTTGATGAACAGTTCCTTTGTACGCGAACAAGCCAAGGTAGCCACCCAGCGTTTGCTTAAGGAGAAACTGGCCGATGAATCTGCCCGCATTGAGCTCGCCTACCGCCTTGCCCTTGGCCGCAATGCCACCGCCCGCGAGCGGGAAATTGTTCTGAATTTCCTGAAGGAAGAAAATGAACCTCACAAGGCTTGGATACAGGTCTTTCAAGGCCTTTATGCAAGCCTGGATTTCCGGTTCTTGAACTAGATTGATTGTTGGAATAGAATTCCGGGGTTAGTTTGAACGTCTAAGACGTATGGATTATAATGGTTTGAACAACTATTCCCGAAGGGAAGCATTGCGCACGGCAGCCTGTGGTTTTGGCGGGCTGGCAATGGGCGCAATGGCGCATCGGGTCGCGGCTGCAGCCAATCCGTTGGCACCCAAACTGGTTCATCATGCACCGAAGGCCAAGCGGGTGATATTTCTTTTCATGGCCGGTGGAGTGAGCCATGTGGACTCATTTGATTACAAGCAAAAGCTCTTTGATGATGATGGTAAAATGGTGCGTTTTGATGACGCACGCACACTGGCCAAGACACGAAAGATCGTGGAACACAGGGTCAAGAAACCATTGTGGGAATTCAAAAACTACGGCCAATGCGGCCAACCTGTGAGTGAGCTTTTTCCCCACATGGCTAAACACGTAGATGATCTTTGTGTCCTCAAGGGAATGCATACAGAAGGAGTAGCCCACGGACCAAGCACACTCTTCATGCATTCAGGCACCATCAATCTCATTCGACCGAGCATGGGATCGTGGGTAAACTATGGGTTAGGTTCTGAGAATGAAAACTTGCCGGGATTTATCAGTATTGGCCCTTCAATGGGTAATGGAGGCCCGCGCAATTACAGCAACGCTTTTTTGCCTGCGGCATATCAGGGAACCCCGTTGGGCCGGGCAGGTATTCCGGCAAAAGATGCAACTATTAAGAATATTGTCCCCGCGGGCGTGGACCCGAAGGACCAGCAAAAACAATTTGAACTCTTGCGTAAGTTAAACGGAGAACAGGCTAAAAACCGGACTGGAGACGACGAGCTTGAATCGGTTATTAGCTCTTTCGAACTGGCATGGCGCATGCAAAATAATGCGCCGGGCATTCTTGATCTATCTCTGGAAAGTGCAAAGACGCGTGCGATGTACGGCATCGACCAGAAGCCAACCGATAACTTCGGACGCTACTGTCTAATGGCCCGGCGCTTGAGTGAAGCGGGCGTACGCTACATTCAGGTTAACTACACGGATAACGGAAATAATCCCTCCTGGGACCAGCACTCCAACATGCCAAAACATATGGAGCATGCGCGCGCAACTGACAAACCGGTAGCCGCACTTATGCAGGATCTTAAACAGCGTGGATTACTGGATGATACCATCGTATGGTGGGGTAGCGAATTCGGCCGAACACCCTACGCGCAGAATAAGGGTACCGGAAGAGACCATAATCCGGACGGTTTCACGACCTGGCTGGCCGGAGGCGGCATTAAACCAGGCTTTACCCACGGTAACACCGACGAGTACGGACACCATGCTGTGGAAGGCAAGGTACACATGCATGACCTCCATGCCACCATCCTTCATCAGCTCGGCCTCAACCATGAGAAACTCACCTACCGTTACGACGGACGCGACTTCCGCTTAACTGATATACACGGCCACGTGGTCAAGGAGATTATTGCCTAACCGCAGGAACGAGAGTTCGATCTTCCACTGCCTCTTTGCAGACCTCATGAACTTTACTCCGATGAGATTAATTTCCCATCAGAACCCACATGAACTTCCTTGGAGTCTGCAGGAATTTTGGTGCGGGTGGTTTTTCCCCCGGGCCAGTGCACCTCAAGATGGGTTGGTTTGGTCTCCTTTGGAGAACCCAACACCTGCACGGCTGAATCCTGTGACCAGTAACCTGAGCCGGCGGCAATCAACCGTGAGGGGCCCATTTTCCCACCTGCCCAAAGCAGGCGAACAACAGCCCCCACCCCGGTAGGGTTTGCCGAACCAGCATTGATTTTCACCCGTAAACCGGGTCGAGCCTCCTTGTTCTGGTATAGCCGTGTAAGCGCCCCATTTTGGGTAATCACCAGATCAGTTCTCCCATCCCGATTAAAATCGCCTACCGCTGAGCCGCGTTGTTCGCCATATACTTCTATCCCAGATTCAACCCCATCAATCGGCTCCAATCCTCCCTTTCCATCGCCAATCATCAACAACCCACGGCCACCATCACTTCGGGGAGTTTCAGGTTGAGTAGCAAAAAAGTTTTGCGCTACAAACACATCCTCTTTGCCGTCATTATTGAAGTCGGCAATATTCAGTCCGAATACCGGTGCGAATTGCGCCTCAATAGGGAGAGCCTGCGCCTCAAACTTGTTACGCCGATTGAGGAAAACCGTGTGCTCCAAGACATTGGATTCCAAAACGGTCCCCTCCTTTAAACATTCACCATATACCTCTTCGAGTGACCGTTCGCCAAATACATCAAAGGATTCATTGCGTTGGCCAATAAAAGGCATGGCCCGGGTACTGCAGGATCGCCCTCGTTCCGGCACTAATCTACCGGTAAGTTTGTCAAGGTGGTACTCAACGATATCCAAGACGCCATTCTTATCAAAATCACTATAGGTAATGCGAAGAGGTTCCTTGAAACTGTAGGAATACTCGTACTTGCTGTTCCTGCCCCAGTTACCCGCCACAATATCCAGACTGCCATCACCATCAAGATCTCCCAAGGCGACGCTGTTCCACCAGCCTTTGTGTTTATCAAGGCCAAACTTCTGAGTAGCATCAACAAATTTACCTCCGTCATTACGCATGACTCTTATTGGCCCCCACTCCAAGGCTGCGACAAGATCGGCATCACCATCCTGATCCAGGTCACCAAAGACCGCTCCTGTAACCAGACCGAATTCCTCAAACGCCTTGGTGTTGGACTCATCTATTTTAAATTCCCCTCCATCATTGACAAACAATCTGGAATCGGCGGGCTCCGGATAACGAGCAGGCACTGTGCGACCTCCCACGAATAAATCCAAGTCCCCGTCTCCATCCACATCAGCTGCAGCCAATGGACCGGTAGTGGCCAGTGTGCCGGGCAACGAATCTGATTGGGTGAGGCTTTGTCCAAGCGAATACCCCACCGCGGATGCAGGTTTTTTAAATGCCTTTTCAGGTTGTTCATAATTGGACTGACCTACCACGATGAGAGGCGCGACTTCCCCCGCCTTGGCGGTCATTATGAGCACCCCGGTCTGGTCCAGTTGATTCTTTGGACCACGCTTACCAATGAACCCACTACCATCCTTCGTGCTCATATGCACCATCAATTCACCGTTCCTGCCTGATCCAATAATAAGGTCATCCCAGCCATCCTGATTCAAATCCGACCAAGCAATTCCTGGCCCCAGTTGGCTAAATCGGTTGGGCAAAAGGGACTGATACTCAAAATCATCAAACAGCGACTCATTGTGTTTAACCCAAGCCTTTTGAGTAGATCCATCCGAACCACGAATCGTGAGGGATTTAAGCAAATGATCAGCCGGCACAAACAAGGGAGGCCGAGGGAGTATCACAGGAATTTTGTATGGCTCGTTATCAACAGGCTCCTCAACAGAGTACATATGATTTGGCTTTACGTTATTAATTAACGTACGACGCAGCTGCTCGTTGCGCCGCCAAATTATTTCGAGCTGAAGATTGTCAGTCACTTTGCCAGTACCAAAAACCAGCAGGGTGTCACTTCCGGAGGCATACCCTCCACCGCAGACTACCTCCTGCTCCATGGGTGCGGGACCGCCAGGGCCACCCAGAAGGCGTACTTTTGCTCCGATCGCCTGGGAATTTTCTCCACGACCCAACAATTTAACGGCCACACGTGGAGCAACCGATTCATTACGGTAAACCTCCAGAGGAGAAGTCCAGTTATTGAAAATAATATCCAAATCCCCATCACCGTCAAAGTCGGCCTGCGCCAAGCCTCCACTCACGGCTTCGGTCGCAAACCCCCAATCATCGCTCTTATATTCGAAGGTGAGGTCTCCCTTGTTTCGGTAAGCCACGTTTTGTGTGGGCAACTTTGGGAACCATTCGCGCGTCAGAAGTAGATCTTCAAGCTTGTTGGTATCACGACCCGCATCAACCACCCTATTTTGGGAATCTGAATCCATAAAGTCACGGGTCATCCCTGTAGACACGATAAGATCCTCATAACCATCCAAGTCGACATCTGTAAAACTCACCCCCCAGGACCATTCGGTGGCCTTCAGGCCAGATAATTGCGCCACCTCGGCCCAGGTGTCATCTCCCCGGCCCAGTTGAAGCGTATTTTGCATGATTTGCGGACGATTGTTGATGAGTCCTATGCCTGCTTCGGTGACAATCATATCTCCCATTTGTGTCTTTCGCCGTTTATGAGATCGACTCAACATGTCCGCCGTCAAGAAGTCGACATGTCCGTCACGATTAACATCAGTAAAATCCATGCCCATGGAAAATTGGCTGGTTCGCCGCACGGCCTGCGGATGAGCCTGGCGAAAATATCCGCGGCCATCGTTAAACCACAACCGATCCGGACTTGCGAAATCAGCGGTGACATATAAATCGGGATCCCCATCCCCATCTATATCTCGAAAAACAGCCTCATGGCTTGGATCACGGGGGCGCTTCATCAGGCGACCCTGATAATCCACAAAACGGCGTTCCCGATCGGACACTGGGGTAAACCCACCTTTTCCGTTGTTGAGGTACAACTGATCCTCCATATATGCCGGACGCATCTGAGGACCCGCATCCTCACTCTTGAACAAACCCTTAATGTGGGATTTTTCATCGATATCATAGTACTTCCAAAAAATTTCGGGAGGGATACGTTTCTTCTCAACAGCCTGAAGACCCAGTTTTTGGATTTCCAAGGCATAGTCCATATCGAGTTCCTGATTCAGAAACACTTTAACAAAGCCTGTCGTATACATATCCAAATCCCCATCTCCATCAACATCGGCAAATGCCGCGGAAACGGTTCCTCCTCGCGGATTGTACACCCATCCTACCTCCCGGTTTTCAATGAACCGACCCTGGCCATCATTGAGGTACATGAAGTTCCGTCCATCAAGCAAAGAGGTTAGCACCAAATCCAAGTCCCCGTCTCCATCAACATCGGCAAAAACCGCCCCACTTAATCGCCATCCTGAACAGGTGACCCCTGCAGATTTAGTTTGATCCTCAAACTTCCAATTACCCTTATTGATATAAAGTGCGTGAGCTTCTTCCATGCCGCATACATATAAGTCCACCAACCCGTCCCCATTTACATCACCGGCGGCCAAACCTGAATGCCCAGTCTCACGAATGGGTACGTTCTTAAGAGGTACGTATCTACCCTTCGGAGACAAACCTACTGCTTGGGCGGAGAGCAATTGGAAACCGGATTTACCTTTTGCCGGCAAATCCAATGGAGTCATAACAATCTTTGCCTCTTTCCCCAACAGGATACTCACTCCCGCAAACAAAATCAGTATCATCCTGAAAACATGGTTCATGTCCAAGAGTGTACTCCTCAAGGGAGCTCAGCAAAAGCTTTCTTGAAGGCGAATTATCTGTTATGTGCAACCCGTGCCTAGTATATCCGAAAGCAGAGGGAGAACTCTTTTATACAAGGGAGCGGGGACCATTATTCTTCTGCTGGTTGTGTTAATCGTATTTTTCAAGAGACAATCATCCGATGACCCAATTCAACCTGTATTCGAGTGGACCACCCCCCACAATCCTGCCTCGGTAATCACAAACGGAATCGATCGTCTGGCGGTGATGGAAAACTTCAATGGGCTTGATACCCTGATTGCTGACCAGTGTTTTGCACCGGTAAAATTGAACCCGACCCAGTTTCAATCCGAACGTCAATATCAACTGGCCTCGCAGTTTATGGATGACATGATCCAGTATACTGAGACCGAGAAACTTAAGGCATTTATCGATGCAGCCAAACAAATTATTGGAGCCACACAAGGAGAAATAAATCAATCTGCACTTGCACACTTTAGTTCTTTCGCCGGAAGCCGCCCTATTCTGGAAAGTAACGGAGACCAGGAAGTTTTGAGAGCTACCTATCAGATCGCCAATCAACGCCTGCAACAACTGGCCTCACTCGAACAAATCAAACTGGTCAGAGACATGACCGAACAGGGCCTGTTAGAACAACTGCAGCGATCAGGGATCGAAATTACGCTCCCGGATATCAAATTAACCCAACCGAATCAAATATTGCGTTATTGGGAACTTACCAGCACCCGATATCTGATTGCCCAAACCGGTAACCCGGTCACCAGCCAATTTATTCAAAGCAAATTTAAAGTCGAATATCGCCCCATTTACATCAATGCAATCAATGCTGTAATCGACCCGGTTCAGAAAAGATTTGAATCTGTCGCTTTACTTGCCGTTGACCCCGGATCGGAAGAATCCGGACTTAAGTTGCGAGAATCACCTGATGGAAATCTGGCACTGATGGAATTCAAGGGAGCCCTCCCACGAGCAAAGCTCTACTCAGACTGGCAAGATGAGGTCGATACAGAAAATATTCGTGAAATTCTCTTTAGCCCGGGGTTTGTTCCCCAGATACAGGTTGTCATTCGTGAAGAGAATATCCCCACACCTCAACGTCCAGCCTTCACCGTGAAATTGCCACCGGTACAAATTGTTGCTTTAGACGACCAACAAGTAATTATAAAGATTTCTGCCGTAGACCATAACACAGTATTACTCTTGAACAGCACTTATGATCCCAAATGGCAGGTTACCGTTTCAGGCGAATCAACCAAGCTATTACACGCCAATCTGGATGCCTGTGCCATCTACCTCAAAGCATCTGCTATAGAACGCACCCTAGTCCTCCAGAAATAATCAGAGTATCCCTCGACCACGAAAATTCTCCGGTCTCCACAAGAAACGCAATTCCCCTTCAGAAAGATGCGTACGGGCACATGGTACAGGATATTATTTCCTGATCATTTCATTTCTCGGCCTTGCCAAATACGGGTAATTCCCTACCTTTCCCTGACTCTCTTATGAAGAAGACATTTCTCTCTCTTGGAATAACCCTGAGCATGGCAGCCACCGCTGCGCAGGGTTTATGGACCGACGCAAAAAACAAAACTTTGCCTATCGATTTCAAAATCCAGGGAGAATACCTCGGCGAGTTGTCTTGCGGGTGTGATTTTGGCGCTCAAGTCATCGCCTTGGGGGACGGAGAATTTCAGGCTATTCTATACCCTGGAGGATTACCTGGAGCAAGTTGGGAACGCGGTGAAGAACGAACTCTCCTTAGCGGTAAACTAGATGGCAAAAAAGCCGCCTTCAATTCCGCTGAAGGAAACCGACGCTACCTTGGACGTAAAGCCAGCGAATTCAGTGCCACTAGCCAATTCCCACCAAAAGGACACAAAGAAGATAGTTCTGCGGTCATTGAAAATGGCAAAATGATCGGCAAACATGGCAAAAAAACTTTTGAACTCAAACGTACCGTCCGTAAAAGCTCCACCATGGGAACCAAGCCCCCCAAAGGAGCCATCGTGCTCTTTGATGGATCCGGCAAAGCCGAATGGCAGGGTGGTCGGGTTGATAAAAAAACCAAATTACTCAACACCGACGGGCGCGATATCAAAACCACCCGTAAATTCCAGAATTATACCATGCATGTGGAATTCCTGCTCCCCTTCAAGCCGGCTGCACGAGGACAGGGCCGCGGTAACAGCGGTTTTTACCAGGTGGACCATTTTGAGGTACAGATTCTTGATTCATTTGGGCTGGAAGGACGCAATAATGAATGTGGGGGCGTCTATACCAAGGCCGAACCTATCGTAAACATGTGCCTGCCTCCCCTCCAATGGCAGACCTATGACGTGGAGTTTACCAATGCTATGTCCAAGGACGGCAAGAAGATCAAGAACGCCCGCATGACCCTCAAGCACAACGGCGTGGTAATCCACAAGGATCTTGAAATTAACGGCAAGACCGGCGGTTCCCGCCGCGAACCAGAAGGCACCCCTGGTTCCATCAAGTTACAGGGCCATGGCAACCCTCTACAGTTCCGCAACGTGTGGATCGTGGAAAACAAGTAGAGAAATCTAATTACCCCATGAAGCTTGCCGGATTCTACGCTTTCGGGCTGGTGATAATATTCGCCTTTACCGGATGCGCCGGACTCAACGGGCTCGTCAGAAAAACCGGCCCCAAGTACGAAGCCGAGCTCCAATCCTGGCAAATGGCAATTACTACAAAAGGCGGTAACGGCATGTGGCTAATCCACCGAGGGTATCGCAAAGGAGATGACATGGTTGCCATCCTCTCTGGATCGTCTTTTTCACACGTGGGTATTTTGGATACTGACAAAGGTGAAGTCATCGAATCACTCTGGAACGGCAACGTAACCAATAGCATTGCCGATTTTGTTGAAATATCCCACCGGGTGGTATTGATCAAACCCGAAGGTTGGACACCCGAAACCGGAAGAGACGCGTTAGCCAAAGCCCGTTCTCAACTGGGAAAAAAATATGACTTTAGCGGCCTAATAGGTTTGCCCAGCTCAAATCGATGGTACTGCAGCGAATTAGCCTCATGGTGTTGGGGTCGACAATCCGACCGAAAAGGACCGTGGCATATCATCCACCCCAGAAGATTGACTAAAATGGGGACTCTATTATTTGATTCTGGATCGCGTGATGGCGAGCCCGATTAATCTCAGCTACCTCATTTGGGAGAAGGGGTTATTGCTCCTCCTAACCTATCCAACTCCTGCATAAGCTGATTCTTTTTGCCTTCAAGTTCCCGCACCTTTCGGGATTGATCCGAGTAGGTTCTGATAGCCCCACGATATCGATTTAGCGACTCATCATATTTCTTCTTCGCCTTATCTATATCTCTTTTTGCCTGATCTAGGGTGTCCTTGGCAGCCTTTTGCTGCTCAGGCAAAGGCTTGGATTCATCCTGTATTTTTTTGTCGTCTCTTTGGGCCGACTCCAATTGCTGCCGCGCTTTCTGCATGGATCTTACGGCCCGCTTAATGGGACGGAGATACGAGTCTCTTCTCCTTTGTTCATCCTTCTTGTCCTTTAGTTTGATATCACCTTTGGCCAAATCCCGCTCATAAGATTCCAGTTTCTCTTGATACTTGTCCAAGGTGCGCTGGGAATTCTGCAACGTTTTCTCCGCACGGTCCACAGCCGAACGTCGAACTCGTAACTGACTGGCCATGCGCAAATTATTTGAGTGCGTCTTCCAGTAGTTTCTATTCTTATCGCGCCAAACATCCTGTATCTGCTGCCATTCCTTCAAAAGCCTCGAACGGCCGACCACACTGGCATCCTTTTCTTTTGCCGCCTTCGCTAAAATTATTCTCGAGTCGGTCAATTTAAGTTCGATTACTTGCAGCTCCCTGCGCAGTTGCACAGACCGGCCAAGGTTTTCCACGCTGGCCATTAGTTGTGCCTTTTTCTCAGGAGTAGCCTGATCCAGCTTCTGCCACGCCATTGTCAATACATCAGCCACTTTATCCTTTTGAATTGAACTGATCTCACTTTGATTAATTCGGTAGTTGCGCAAAGGCACTCGATCCACAACCAAAGCACCCAATTCCATCTTCATTTTATCACTCAAAATTAAATCCCCGGAACGTGTACCAATGGCGTATTGTTCCGGATCGACCTCAGGCTTTTTCAGCCAGAGAGCAACAACCTCGATTCCAATCCGATATTTCATTCGTCCAAAAAGAATAGACTCTATCTCAATATCACCATCATGAACTCCGAGCGGCTTGCCTTCCACATAATCACCCGAACGAAGCATGATCCCAGGGTTTCGATTACGGAGTTCCTCGGCTTGCCCCAGCGAAATGGGGGCAAAAAATACAGCAGCCGTATTGAGGGTACTCAGGAAGATATCTTTAGGGTCCCCTTCAAAGGTAAGCTTCGTGTCATTAAGCGCAATCACCGGGCGGGCAATGTAAGTCCCTCTCAGACTAAGGGCTCCAGGATTTTCCACCGCCAAAAGACCTTCAGTAAGCCTATCCAACTCATTGGTGGACTTTACAACGGGCGGTTGATCAAATTCCAGAAACTGCAGGTCTTCTAACGATACGGTAACATCGCCAACCCTTATTTCCCCTGATGCCAACAACTCAACCTTCCCTTCCAAGCTAACCCCATCCTGCTTAAGAAAAGTGTCCGCCAGGGAGGAAATCCCCAGTAAGGCAATAATAAATGAGAAGATGATTAATCTCACGATCGACAGACTACTGTTAAACGCGCCAAGAGTGAACCCAAAACTGCCATTTACTGGTAATGAGGAGGCTTTGTTATGTTGTCCTTGATCGACTTCATATCCGTGTCAGCCAAGTTTTCAGTGAGCTGCTCAACCTGCTGAGAGAGACGGCGTATGGTCTTGTCCTGCTCAATTACTGTCTCGTTGAGAGACTCGGTAAGCTGTTCCATATGTGCGAGTGCCGATTCAATCTTAACCAAGCGTTTTTCCTCAACAGCCATAAGCCTGACCATAACTCTTGGACTGGATAATTCCAGCGTCAATTCACTCTTGCGAACGCTGAAAGTTCATGGACAATCCACCCCTGCATATGAAATCCGTTAGCTATATCACTTTTTTGCTGTTCATGAACTTTGCCGCACAGGCCGACTGGAAGCAGTGGCGAGGCCCCAGCGGCCAAGGCCACGCCAACGCCAATCTCCCCACCAAATGGAGTGAAACTGAAAATGTGGCCTGGCGGTCCGCCCTCCCCGGCAAAGGCTGGTCATCTCCGGTCATTGAAGGCAACCAAATCTGGCTGACCACTGCTTTTGAGACCCCAGCCAGCGAGACTGAAACAAAGGAAAGGCTAAAAAATAATACCGGAAGTGTTCCGGTCCATGTATTAAGCAAGGTTCGCCTGCACGCGGTGTGTGTAGATAAACGAACCGGGAAACTGTTGCATAATGTAGAGGTTATCACCAAAGAGGACCCTCAATGGGTCCATAAGCTCAACAGCTATGCTTCGCCGACACCCGTAATTGAAAATGGAAAAGTATACTGCCACTTTGGTGCTTACGGCACCACCTGCGTCGATGCAAAAACAGGGAAGGTGATCTGGCAAAACGGCAAAATTCAAGTCATGCATGAGAACGGCCCTGGCAGCACTCCGGTACTCTTCAAGGACGTGTTAATTTTTCACATGGATGGAAGTGACAAACAGTTTGTCGTGGCATTGGACAAAAAAACAGGGAAAGAAAAATGGCGCACTACCCGCAGTGGCTCCATGCATTCAAACCCACAACTCAAGAAATCCTACGGCACACCTGTCATAGTAGAAATCGAGGACACACCAACCCTGCTCTCCCCCGGATCCAACTGGCTCTATGCCTATGACCCGAGCTCTGGCAAAGAATTATGGAAGGTCGAATATGGAGGGCTGGGTTTCTCACTGGTCCCCCGGCCAGTCACGGGTCATGGGATGATCTTTATGAGCACCGGGTTTATGAAAGCCAAACTTCTGGCCATCCGTTATGAAAAAACTGCAAAGCCGGACATTGTTTGGAGCTATAGCCGAGGCGTATCCACACAACCTTCCCCTCTCCTCGTAGGAGATGAGCTTTATTTCGTCACTGAAAGTGGTGGGCTAGTAACCTGTCTGAATGCCCATACCGGCGAAAAAAACTGGATCGAAAGAATCGGAGGCAATTTTTCTGCCTCGCCCACTTTCGCCAACGGCAAAATCTACTTCCACAGTCGCGAAGGTGAAACGACAGTTTTACAGGCTGGCAAGGAATTCAAGGTTCTGGCCAAGAACAAACTTGATGGTCAACACATGGCCAGTGCTGCAGTTGATGGAAATGCCCTGATCCTTAGAACTGACAGGGCACTGTATCGTATCGAGCAAAAATAAAAATGCTGAACCCCTATAGGGTTCAGCTCTTGCAGTTGCCTTATCTTACTCTGTTACTTCTCGTAACGGAATCCCTTTTGGGCTCCCTGTTCACGAATAAAACCTCCCACCTGTTCGTCAAACCCATCTCCTTTGCCTTCCTTTTTAAGTTCGGCTTTTTTGGTGATGATAAATTGACTACGTTTCTTGAGGAGCTTATTGAGTTCATTCTGCAACTTCTTACGATCCGCAACCTGTTTGTTCAGGTAAGCCTCACGTTCCTTCTTGTCCATTTTACGGACATTCTCAGGAAGCTTCTTTTCCTCAATGCCATCCAACTTCAACTTGCCGTTGGCAAGTAGATCAGTCAGGTCACCTCCCCCGCTGATTACTGAAGCAGACAATGCATCCTTTGAAGCCTTGGATAAATATAGAGCACGGTCTGCCGCCGCTGATTCTGGAGCTGCTAAAGCTATAGCATTCTTACTAGTCGCTTTTTTCTGCATTTCAGCAGATCCATATACGGTCACGGTCCTGCCTAACTTAGTGTTAAATTCAGCAATCTCTTTGTCAAAAGGGGTGGCAATAGCAATCACTCCGCCACTCTGCATGATCTGGGCGAATTTACCTTCAGCCTTGAGTGCAATTTCTTTCCAGATCGGAGTCGTGGATCCCATGCTTCCGCATTGAATGGTATTAATAATAATATCCTTCTTCATGGCCAGCTTGCAGCTGTCGGGATATTTCACATCCTGTTTGTAATCCATGTGGGGCGGAGCATCGCCTACTAGGAAGATCACCTTGAGCACATCGCGGCTCTTGCTCCATTCCATCTGGGTGACTGCCTCATTAAGCGCCTGATTAACAGACTCAGGGGTATCTCCCCCACCCTGCGCCTGAAAGGCCATGAGCTTACCATAAATATCATCAATATCATTACTCAGCTGATAAACCTTGGTGACATATGCGTCGGTTTTATCGCGGTAACCAATCAAACCAATGCGAATCTCCGGAGTAGGTTTGGCTGAGATCATTTCATTGGCCATACTCCATATCTTTTCCTTGGCTCCGGCAATCAAGCCACCCATGGAACCGGTGGTATCGAGCACAAAACAGACTTCAATCTTGGGCTTTTCTTTTTTGGCGATCTTCTTGGCCTGCTCCTTTTCTGCTGCAAAAACAGGAGAGGAGAAACCCATGGCCAGCATACATACTGTTGGAATTAATTTATTCATCATACAGGTTTGACGGAATGGATCAGTCAATACTCCGTTAAGATAATATTATTTACGCCATTTACTTCCGATCTCTTTCCATGTCGGTTTATCCCCATTCCAAACTTCATTCATCTCGGGCGTCAGCCGCACTATCTCGCCAAATATTTCGGCGATGGCTTCGCCCATCTGCCAAAGTGCATGACGAAAGTTGGCTTTCTTGGCTACTTCCAGCATCTGCGGATATTTCAATCCCTTTGCCCGCTCACTTAAAATCTGGTCACATTGTAGCCCCGACTCAGTTTTTTTCAAAGCCAGTTGCTTAAGGATACGTCCATTACGAATACGCTGGTAACGGCGGTTTTCAGTCATAACCTCCAGCAGTAAGGTCAAGCGTTGTGGCTCCCAGCCCGCCTTGAATTTATTTCCCAAATAGCCTTGAGCCTGACCAACGCGCATATAGTGCGCCTGCACAGGTTCAATGGGGCAGTCGACCATATCACTGAGCAAGCTCGGCCAATCAAGTTTAAGCTCCTTGATTCCGATTTCATGAAAAGTCACCAAATCCTGAATCGGCCGATTGGCCGGCGTGTATTTACCATCCAAAAGATGCAAATCCATTCCCGGAGCCACTGATTTAATGAGGCCATCTCCAATTACATGAGTCATCCATCCCAGAACGTAGGCCAACTGCCGTTCGCCCGGGCCGTAGAGTTTCCGCGCGTCCTTTATTACAGAAGAAAAATATTGAGGAAGCTTCTCCCAGCCAATTGCCAGAGCCTTTTCCTTTGCCGCCCAACCAAAGGCAATATGGGCGCGCCCATAAAAAGAATCATGGATTTGCCGCGGAGTGATAAACTTACCATCCAACTCCAATCGCCAAGGCCTTACTGTACCTCCAGTCAAAGGGCTTTTAAGGATGCGTTCAGAACCGTATCCCACAGGGGTTCCGGTATCCTGACAAATAACTGAAGGAACCGTCCCTACATCCGCTCCCAAATAGGCCCCGCAAAGATAACTGGACAAATGACGCTCAGCGATTCGGGCCACGGGTAAGTCCCGCTGGGCTGTCGCCTTGGCTCCCAACAAGGCATACATGGTATGGCCAATAATCCCGCTCACAGGTCTAATTGAAACCCAAGATTCAATTTATACGAAGATAAAATCCACCGGACTCTTGAAAAGCCCGACAAAGCCAAATCAACGGGAATCACACGGCTTCAAGCAAATCGTAACATTTATATGTTTTGGATTCAGGCTTATAAGTCTACATTCCTTCTTAGCTGGTGATGACTGAAACACAAGCATCCAAAGGCACTATTACCAAATATCTGACCAATGCCCCCACCGGGGTCTTTGTCCTGTATGCGATATTTGCCTCCTTCTCCACGTACTTCTGCATGTACGCCTTTCGCAAGCCTTTTAGTGCGGCAAAATATGAGGGGCTCCAGTTCATGGACACGGATCTTCAAATCAAGACCGTCTTCGTAATCAGCCAGATAATCGGCTACTGCCTCTCCAAATATCTGGGCTGTAAGGTATGCTCTGAAGTCAGTCGTAGCAATCAGGCCAAGGCCCTGATTGGAATGATCCTGATGGCCTTGGCTGCCCTCGTAGGATTTGCCATCGCCCCGCCTAATCTCAAGGTCGTTGCCATGTTCTTCAACGGGCTTCCCTTGGGTATGATCTGGGGACTGGTCTCCCGTTATTTGGAAGGCCGCAAAACTGCTGAACTTCTTTTTGCCGGACTCAGTTGTTCCTACATCGTTGCCAGCAGTATAGTTAAAACAGTGGGGGCATGGTTGATTAACGCAGGGGTTCCGGAATTCTGGATGCCGGCTGCGGTGGGAGCCATTTTCCTTTTACCTTTTTGCCTCTCAGTATTTCTCCTAAACCAATTACCTGAACCGAATGATGAGGACGTTGCCAGCCGTAGTGAACGGACAACCATGGATGGCGACGAGCGCATGGCATTTCTAAAACAGTTTCTGCCGGGCATGATTATGCTATTGGTCCTGTATTTTTTCCTGACCGCTTATCGCGACTTCAGGGACAATTACATGCCAGAAGTCTTTACCGCGATGGGGTACGCCGATGAACCGACTTTATTTTCCAAGGCAGACTTGCCGATTGGTTTGGGAATTCTGATTGTGATGGCTGCCCTCAACCTGGTGAAGGATCACCAAAAGGGACTCAAAGCCGTTTATGGAGTGATGGTTGGTGGCATGGCCCTGATGGCGGGAGCAACCTTAATGCATGATTTAAAGATGATTAGTGGTTTATGGTGGATGATCCTGATTGGTTTTGGGGCTTATCTGGCTTATGTGCCTTTTGGAGCCGTTCTTTTTGAGCGTATCATGGCCTCCACCAAGGCCGTTGGCACAGCGGTTTTTGCTATCTACCTGAGTGATGCCATTGGCTACACCGGCTCAGTAGGTATCCAGCTCTACAAGGACCTGGGAGCAGCTGAAC
>JASLKQ010000001.1 GCA_030747505.1 Verrucomicrobiota bacterium
TACGTGGAGTAAAGATGGGAAAAAACTGTTTTGTGGACCCTACAGCAATCCTTGAAACCGCGTACCCAGAGAATATCACTATGGGTAATGACGTTCGGATAACTGCGCAAGCTGTTATCATGACGCATATTAAGGCTCCTCAATATCTTCGGGATAAGGGAATGGTGCCCTTGACATTGAAAAAGGTTGTTTTGGAGGATCATTGTTTTATTGGGGTGAATGCGGTAATCATGCCAGGCGTGACAATAGGAAAAGCGGCTGTTGTTGCCAGCGGGGCTGTAGTGACAGTGAATGTTCCTCCTTTCACGATGGTTGCTGGGAACCCTGCAAAGGATATTAAACATTTTATTCCATCAGAGTAACAAATTGAGGAAGAAAAATATAGGCAGTCAGATTGCCAACGCCTTCTGCGTTGATTTGGAAGAATGGTTTCACATATGTGGGGTTGAGACTCAATATTTGGAAGTCAGTACCTGGGATCAAGCGGAGGAGTGCGTTGTTCGCGGGACACACCTGCTGCTCGACCTGTTAGATGAAGCGAATGCCAAGGGCACTTTTCTTGTTTTGGGGTGGGTAGCGGAAAAATACCCAAAACTGATTCAAGAGATTAGTGATCGGGGTCACGAGTGTGGGTGCCACGGATACTATCACCGATTGGTATTTGAACAGACCCCTGCTGAATTCAGAATAGAGGTTTCTGATGCTAGAGCAAGAGTGCAGGATCTTACCGGGCAGGTTGTCGAATGTTTTCGGGCTCCAAGCTTCTCTATAACTGCAGAAGTCTTATGGGCATTTGATATATTGGCTGAAGAGGGTTTTAAGACAGATATTTCCGTCGTGCCAGCAACTCGTGCCGATGGCGGAATCGATCGGTTCGATCGGTTCCCATTCCTTCTACATACGGAACGCGGGAACATCAATGTCTACCCAGTATCTGTAATGAGAATTTTGAGGAAAACAATCCCGTTTTCAGGGGGCGGCTATTTAAGGTTTTTTCCTTTGTCCCTTATCGAGAGGGGTTTTCGCCAGAATCACGAAATGGGATTGCCCGTTATGACCTACATTCATCCTCGTGAGGTTATGCCAGAACAACCGCGTCTGGCGCTACCTTTATTTAAGAGGTTTAAATACTACCATGGACTTGAAAGGTGTCTCACCAAACTCAGGGCATTGTTGTCCACATATCAATTTACCACCGTCTCTGGAGTTCTCGAGGAGTATGGACCACTTCCAGAACGTACCTTAAGGAATGGAATAATCACTTAAGCCGTGGAGGGATTAGGCACCGCTCTGACCGCCTTTGATCTAGTGGGGTTGAGCCCCCCTACAAATCAGTTTTTCCGGACCATAGAATCTTATGAGGCTAAGAAACTGTAAATTAGGTTCCAGATGAGTGATTTGTTGTCGGTTTTACCGGTGCCGGTGTTTTCGGCATGATATTGGATCTAAACTCTTACACGTATAAGTTTTTACATGAAAAATTATAAAAGGTCAGTGGGGAAGATTCGGAGGCTACATTAACCACGAGTAGCGCGATGAAGCCTGCCTCGACGGCGAACGATTTCACTTGAACTATGAGGACGCAAAACATTTTAATTTGGCCTGATCGGGAAAGGTCAAGTGGGTGACGATGCCGTACGAAAGAACATTTCGTTAACAGAGGTTGAAAAGTGGTTGAGGCCGCATTTGGGTTATGATGAGCAATAACATGAAAACATATCGTGCCTTTACATTGATTGAGCTTTTGGTGGTGATTGCTATCATTGGTATTTTGGCTGGTTTACTTTTGCCGACACTGGCCCGGGCTAAAAAGATGGCCATGAGTGCTCAGAATAAAAATAACCTAAAACAGATAGCCAGGGCGGTCACGATGTATGCCGATGATCATGCGGGTTTGATTGTGGGTGTCGGTGAATCGCGTGGGCGGTATTTTTTTGGGAAATACAACGGAGCAGGTTCAGAGGTGGATTATTCAGACGGGTATCTTAGTGAATACGTCAACGATAGTGCCATCGTCTGGCGGGACCCGACGTTTAATTCTTATAGCAGGCGCGCAAAAGGCCACACATGTAGTTACGCTTTCAACAGCCACTATCTGAACGAGATGGAAGAGCAGGGCAATTGGTGGGAGCCGAACTACGGTTACCTATACCGCGGTCTGGACACACAGATTATGGAGGCCCCGGTGGAAACGGTGCTCTTTGGTGATTCAGCACGCAATTGGATGGGACCGGTAGAGGAGAACTGGTTTTGGACACCTCCTTCACAGGCCCGGGCCTGGCCCGGATGGGAAACAGCCTACACGCATTTTCGTCACAGCGGGAAGGCGACAGTGCTTTGGGGTGATGGTCATGTGGAGATGGTTGCTCCGGATCAAACCTATCCGGTTAATGGTGATAACCTCGGCTACATTTGCGATACCAACGATAGATTTTTCAAGGCAGTGAAGTAAAAGATGAGTAATGCACAGATAATCATTATTCTCGTGGCAGTTGTTGGGATTGGCGTCTTTGGGTATTTGGGTTCAGACAAAAATGAGTATGCCGAGCGAGAGGTGGCACTTGACTCGATTGAGGCAAAGAATGCAGAGATAATTTTTCAGCAGATCGCCAAATCGACCAACTATCTTGTCCACTGTATCAGCCCAAAGGCCAGCCCGGTGGTTCAGAAGATGCTCTTGCGTAGTGCCGTTGCTTTGAAAGATTCGGGAAAGGTTACGTTAACTGACGCGTATTGGTCAGGCGAATACCTGAAGGTTCAGGTCAAAACGGAAACAAAAACCGATCCCAACGCCGAACACTGGTTTACGCTGGAGTCGGAGTCTAAGGGCGGATTAAAACTGTTAGGTGTTCAACAATGATATGAAAGACAATAAACACATCGCTTGGCTGTTGGGCCTCATGGCTGTTTTTACCGTCATGCGCTGGCCAGGGCTGTTGCCGTCGAACTTTAGTCCGGTATACGCCATATGTTTTTGTGCCGGGGCATATTTCAAGGGGGTGCGCTCATGGTTGGTGCCGATGGCCTTAATGTTTGTGAGTGATGTGGCCATAAATTATTTTCATTGGAGTTCCCAGGGTTATTCAATCTTTAATGGGTATATGCTGGCAAACTATGTATTGTATCTAGGGTTGGTGGCACTGGGTTGGGTGATCACAAGTAAACGCTCTGATGCAGTGTTGATCGCGGGGGGAACTCTGGGTGCTTGTGGATTTTTCTTCGCCTCCAACATAGTGGCGTGGATGGGTAACCCAGTTTATGCAAAGACATGGGCTGGATTAATGCAATCCTTTACGGTGGGTCAACCGGGTTTTCCACCGCCGATTATGTTCTTAAAGAATACGGCTCTTTCCGGTGCGTTATTCACGGCAATAATCGTGCATACTGTCTGCTATGCGCGCAGCAGCGATAGGTCAGAAGAAGAATTTCAATTGAAGGAGGAATCCTGATCGGCCGAAAGGTCTTCCCACTTGGTTTATAGGTCTAGAAACTGTAGATCAGGTTCCAGATGAGTGATTTATTTCTGTTTCTCGAACAGTACAGTCATTCGAGACGTTTGAATCATCTGCCCGCAGTGCCAAATCGCCAAACGAGGTTGGATTCCAAGAAAGTAGCGTCCAAGTTGCCGCCGCTGGAGATGACCCTGCCAATGCCCGCTTGGATGGCAAAGTTTTCTGAAAGGTTGTATTCCAGGCCGATGCTCGGTTTGTAGAGTAAGCCGTCGCCACTGTCCACGCCACCTCCCCCCCCAGCACCTATGAGCATTTCGCCGTAGAGCTGACCCTTCTTCCAGGTCGGACCATATATTCCAGCTCCCCAGTGGCCTTCGGAATATCCCCCAGCTTTACCGGCATAGGCGCTCAATCCCTGTCCGGTGAGGTACCACCAGTCGCCTCCCATCCAGTCGATCTTTGCCCCCATTAATTCCATATCTCGGGAGCCGGAACTTGTACGTTGGGCATCCAAGTACCATTGATGGACAGGCCTTAGCCGCCATTTGGTCGTATTAATGAGTGACTCCTCTTCAAGGGGTCGGCCCAACCGATCTAGTCCATAGGATTCTGTGACATAGGCCAAATTGAATCCCACGTAGGGGACATCAAAGTTTCCGTCTGGCGCAGTAAGATATCCTCCATCCAATATAAGGCTCAGCTGGGGGCTTAATCGGTATTCAAGCCCCACATTGGCCCGGGCAACAAATCCGCCGCCTGTATCTACTCCACCGCCTCCGGCTCCACCGAGTGAAATCCCGGGAACCAGTGCCAAACGATCGTCGGACGTGAGAGGCATTCGGTAACCAAATCCGCCCAAGAGTTCGGCGTAACCGGCAACTCCACCATTCATCGCTCCAGACGTTTCAAAATTCACGAACCACCGGTTATCAAGGAAATACGAGTAGTCTATACCGACTAACCCGATAGTATCATCAATACTCTTACCCGAAGTGGTTGTGCTGCCACTTGAAGGTTGATAGGCCCGAAAGCGTGCCGATATTTGGGAACGATGGCGACTGACATTACCCCAATCCGCGCCAAAATAATTTCGGGAAGTCATGGCTGGATCGTTCCAATCACGGCGGACGGAGGAAAACGGAAAATCCAAGTTCAACGCGATGGCACTACTTGAAATATCGCCGTTGGGGAAGTCGATGTACGAGTAATTCAGGCCCAAATTAAACTGGCCAAAATCATATTTCAGGCCGATGTGAGGCCGCAGCATTAACCCTCCTCCTTGCGCTGCAGACCCCCCTCCTCCGGCTCCGACATAGGCTCCTGCATCCAAGGACCAACGGTCAGTCAAGGGATATTCAGTTCCGAGGGTATATCCCCCAGTGAAAAATCCGCCACGTTGACCGGTGGCTGCGCCATAGGTGCTGAGCCCACCATAAAGCCAAGGCTTGAATCGTTCGTGAACCCCAAAGCCATAAAGTCCCATACGTTCGTTGGGGTCGGGCATGTCGATTTCCTCGAACGAAAACCTGAACTGTCGTTCGTGCCACGAAGCGCTGGCTTCTTCCTCTTGCTCAACATAACCGACCGGATATTGAGTGAGACCGATTTGTGGCGAAGGAATTGACTTTTTCCTTGGGTTGAAGCTGGTTGGGGTTATCAAAGAGACTGGATGAGTTACATCACTCCGGGTAATAATCAGCGGGTTAGATATTTGATTCTTCGACTCCGACTGATTAATGAATAACTGATTTTGGGTTTCATTATTCTGTGGCCCAAACTTCACGTTCTTGAACTCGCGATGTTTAAAATTATATTCTAGAAAGTTTGCTTCCCAAGTTTTCCCTCCCTGATGGATCTGTACGTTTCCTGCAGCAATTACCTGCCCGGTTGCATAATTGAGGTGGAGTTGACTGGCGATCAGGGATGTCTTCTTCTGGGTTTGATTTGGGCAGAAAAGAATCTGGATTCCACCTCGGCCTCGCACTTTTGCTGTTTTTGCATTATGGTATAACGCGCCTTCACTCGTGAGAGTACTAATTGCCCAAAGAGTATCGTCTGAGGGATTTTCATAAGAGAGCTCCTTGACTGCCGCAGTTGGCTGCTTCCCCTCCGTGGTTGCTTGAATCGCCTTGCGGTTGGCATCTCGAAGTCCAGCGGGCTTCAAAGGAGTTGTTTCTGGCTCGCAGGATTCCTGCGGGGGGGTTTTCAGATTGGGCACCCAGTCCTGAAGGATGTGCTGGCCTTGCACCGTATTAAACGTCCCTATAATTAGATAAAATGGAAAAAGTCCCCACCGCATCGTCCAGATATGGAGCAGATCACGTTTCTTCCTATAAATCAACTTTATTCACAAGTTATTGACTAATCTGTCGAACATAAGTTATGACACTAAATCTTAGTGCGAGCTTGGACAAATTAAATAATTCCGATGGAACTACTGGGTATGGGGGATCATGCATAATGATATAGTCATGTGTGGAGGTTTGGCAACAGGAGTGGCGTGGCTGGTCAGTTTTCTGCTCAGTCGATGGGGCATCCACTTCCAATTCGGTGCCGATGACCATCTTGGATCCAAGCCCCAAAGGATGCATCAGCATCAGGTGTGCCGGTTGGGAGGGGTTGCTATTATGGCGGGGCTTGGTACGTATTTTTTATTGTCGCTACCTTTAGGTTCGTTAGGAATTGCCGATACAGAACCTTTTCCCATATGGATCGTTTTTGTTGCGTTGCCTGTTTTTGCTTATGGCGTAATTGAGGATTGTTGGGGGAATCTATCGGCCCGGAAGCGATTGATAGCCGCTACTATGAGTGCTCTCGGGGCGTGCTTCCTATTAAATGCCGTACTTCCCATTCCCGGGATTAGCGCCAATGGGGGGGGGATTCTCTGCTGGGTATTCACTTGTTTTTGTGTAGCCGGGGTGACTAATGCATTTAATATTGTTGATGGACTCAATGGCTTGGCTTCAGGGGTTGCTGTTATTTTGATGACTGCCTTGGGATGGATTGCCTACGGCTTGGGCGACCTGCTTTTGGTGCAGGTGTGTGTGGGAACCATTGCTGCAACTATAGGGTTTTTACTGGTGAACTTTCCATTTGGGCGCATTTTTTTAGGGGATGGAGGAGCGTATCTGATCGGGTTTCTATTTGCTGAATGCTCTGTTTTGCTTTTGGTACGCCATCCTGAGGTGACTTGGTATTTCCCATTGGCGTTGGCAATTTACCCGGTTACTGAGACATTGTTCTCAATATATCGCCGCACAAAAAAGAAGTCTCAAGCTCAAAGGGCGGATGCGCTCCATCTGCATTCTCTGGTTCACCAGCGATTAAACCGGTGGGCTTGGGGGAGTGTGAGGGTTTCTGCCTTGAGAAACTCCATCAGCACGACCTTTTTCTGGGTGTGGCAGGGGATATCATCAATAGCGGTGATGTTGATTTGGGAACAAAAGAGTCTGTTAATGGCTTATTGCGTATTTTCAGTTGTCTTATATCTGGTTTTATATCGGATGTTGGTGCGGTTTAATGCTCCAAAGTGGATGCGGATAATTACCCGGCCTTTGGCCACTCAGCAGGAATTTGACCTTTCCGGACCTGAGCAGAGAAAATAATATCAGTGGGATGCACAGTCCGGTAGGCCCAATGGAAAAGCGGCGAGAGTCATCGGAAGAAAATCAGGAATTAATATGGCTCTAAGTGGTATTTTCCGGATCGACAAATTTGAGTTTTTCCTGTAGAAATAATGAGTCTTTGGGGGGCAAAAGGTGGGGCGATTCCTTTTCAATATAGGGTTCAGTGGTGGACTGATGTTCTTGGCATCTGTCTGTCTGGTTTTCGCACAGCCCTCCCCTGGGGTTCCCCCCCCGGCGATTGGCGTAGGAGTCGGTCAATCGTTAGGTCCTGGCGGGGAGGCTCCTTCAATTGGAGGGCAGCCATCCTTGGTTCCTGTGCTCCCTGCAGGGGGTTCAGGAGTCAACCCTGGCGTTTCTTCAAACATTCGCCCGACTAATACGCCTGTAATTAAAGCCGGTGAAGTTCATTCTACCTCCGAGACTGCGGAGTCATTGCGCGGAGAGGAGGCACTAGAGGTTGAATTCGATTTTGCCAGTGGGATGGGGTTAACTCTTTTTGGGATGGACTTTTTCTCTCGACCCGTTGCCGGGGCGGGGTTGGATGTCATTCCTGTTTATGAAGATTACCGGGTTGGCCCTGGGGACGAAATTCTTATCCGCGCTTGGGGGCAGGTAGACATGAACCTGCGGCTGACGGTGGACCGGAATGGGGACATTAATATCCCGAAGGTGGGGGTTACTCCGGTGGCCAATCTTCAGTCCAACCAATTGGAAGGTTTTATTAAGGCGCGGGTGGGTCGTCTCTTTCGTAACTTTGAAATGAACGTTACTTTGGGTCGGCTACGGTCCATCCAGGTGTTTGTGGTAGGGCAGGCGCGCAGGCCCGGAAAATATACCGTGAGCGCCTGGAGTTCCCTAGTGAATGCTTTGATTGCCTCCGGGGGGCCCTCAGCGGTGGGCACCATGCGTTCTATTCAGGTGAAACGTGCCGGGCAAGTGGTGACTACCTTTGATTTGTATGATCTATTGATGAAAGGCGACAAATCCAAGGACATTGCCATCAAGCACGGCGATGTGATCCATATTCCGGCTCGCGGTAATTTGGCGGGGATTGCCGGGCAGGTGAAGGTGCCTGCGATCTATGAGTTGAAGGGGGGAGAGACAGTGGGGGATTTACTGCAATACGCTGAAGGATTTACCGCCACCGCCTTTAAGGGGCGAATCCATCTCGAACGCATCAAGGATCATAAATTACGGGAGATGAAGGTACTGGATTGGTCCTTGGCATCCAGTAAAGCTGAACTGGTTCGTGATGGGGACATGGTGCACGTTGTGCCTGTTTCTCCAAGATTTGACAAGGTCGTGACGATGGTTGGGCATGTATCGGTGCCTCGCAGGGAGAACTGGACGGAGGGCATGCGGATTACGGACCTGATTCCAAGGCGCGCAGATCTCATTCCAAGCACTTATTGGACAAGAAAAAACGGGTTGGTAAATCAAAGGGGTGGATCCGGTGGCAGCGTTGCCCAAGCCGGTACAGGGGAAATTCGCCTTGGGCCCAATGAAGTACGCCGGTTCCGATATCTGGAACTGGTTCGCGGCGCACAAAAACTGCTGGATGAAATCAATTGGGAATATGCCACCATTCAGCGCATTGATCCTGAGTCCTTGGAGAACGAATTGGTCACCTTTAATCTCGGCAAAGCTTTGCGGGAAAATGACCCGGAACATAACCTGCTGCTGCTGCCTGGGGATGTCATAAGAATATTTAAACGAGGCAATAAGCAGGTCCCCAAAGCAATACGGCAGGAATTTGTGACACTCGGAGGCGAAGTGGCTATGCCGGGCCTCTATGAGCTTCGTACCGGCGAAACCCTCAGCCAATTGGTGTTACGGGCTGGAGGATTTACGCCCAATGCCTACCCTTTTGCCAGTGTGTTCACTCGTGAATCGGTCAAGGTAGAGCAGCAAAAACGGCTGGAGGAGGGGGTTGCCAGAGTGGAAAAAGAGATTGCCCAATCCAGTGCGAAGATGCAGACGCGCTCATTATCTCCTGAAGTGAAGGCTGGTATCTCAGCTCAATTGGAAGCCAAGATGAAGGCCATAAGTACAATGCGCAGTACCGTGGCCATTGGTCGAATCACCTTGGGTTTAAATCGTAATGTAACCCAGGCTCACTCCTTACCAACTCTGATATTGAAAGACGGAGACAGTTTTTTCGTTCCCGCAACAATCAGTGAGGTCCACGTAATGGGCGAGGTGTTCAACCAACAGTCCACCATCTGGAAGCGGGGCGATACGATTCTGGATAAGATGGCTTCAGCCGGCGGCCCCACTCAATATGCGGACATGAAACAGCTCTTTGTGATTCGGGCGGACGGAACCGTGGTCAGCTATACTCAGCAAGGGAGGAAATTCATTCATTTACCCATGTATGCCGGAGATACGTTGGTGGTGCCTGAGAAACTGGATTTCGCCACTTGGAAGTATGAACTCAAGGAGTGGGTGAAAATCTTTTCAGACTTTGCCTTGGGAGTCGCAGCGATTAGGGTTATTTCACGTGATTAACCACGTAAACCCCTTTGTGTGAGTCAGTTGTTTTGAAGGCATCAAACTTGAAGTAGGGCATGTCGACGAACCCCCCAGAACACTACGAGGAAGAGGATGTAATCAGCCTGATTGATCTGTTGCTGGTGTTTGCCCGGCACAAATTGAAGATCATTGTGGTTCCGTTTCTTGTAGGATGTGTAGTCGCTGCCTACAGCCTGATGGTGCCGGAGATTTATACCGCGTCAACGACCTTGATTCCCTCAGATCGGAAGCAAAGTGCGGCCATGTCCATGCTTGGTCAGCTTGGGCCGTTGGCAGGAATGGCCGGTGGTCTGGCGGGTGGGGGAGATACAGAGGTGTTGTTAACCATGGCGAAAAGCCGCCGGGTGCAGGATCAGATAATTAAGAAACATGACTTAAGGAAGGGCAAAGACGGGGGAGGCCTTTCCCTGGAAAAGACGAGATTAAAACTGGCAGGGATGACGACGGTTTCACTGGGCCGTAAGGACGGGATCATCACAATTTCTGTTCAGGATGAAGACCCGGAAAAGGCATCCAATATAGCCAATGATTATGTTAAGGCATTGGAACGCCTCAGCCGGGAACTGGCCCTAACTGAGGCTTCTCGACGCCGTTCTTTTCTGGAGGAACAGCTGAAGGCGGCATCAGAAAAATTACAGAAGGCTGAAGAGGCGATGAAAAAGTCGCAGGAGACAAAGGGATTAATCCAACTGGAATCACAAGGTCGAGCCATTATCGAGGCGATCGCTACCCTGCAAGCCCAGATCGCTTCCAAGGAAGTGGAATTGGGCGCACTAAAGCTATTTGCCACAGAGGAAAATCCGGATATGAAACGGGCTTTAACTGCCATTACTCAGATGCGTACTCAGTTGGTTCGGTTGGAACGGGATAATCCTGATAATCCACAGGAAAATTCATCGATTATTACGACCAGCAAAGTACCTGAACTGGGCTTGGAATATGCGCGCCGGTTAAGGGACTTGAAATACGCTGAAACTGTCAATCAACTGCTTGCCCAGCAATATCAGATGGCGAAGGTGGATGAATCTCAAAATGCCCCTATCCTTCAGGTTTTGGATGCGGCGATTGCTCCTGAGCAGCGCACTAGTCCTAAAAGGACGAAAATGGTGTTAATGGCGATTGTAGCGAGTGGATTTGCCATGTGCTTGTTGGTATTTCTGCTGGAAGCCAAAAGTCAGGCCGAAGAAGATCCCGAACAGGCAGGCAAGATGGCGGACCTCAAAAAGAGCATTTGGCGCATTTAAGGCTCTTTTTTTGGATTCACGGGAGTGGTGGGAGGCGAGATTGGTTTTTCGTGTATTGGAGCCCCTGAAGCATCCCAGGATTGACGTGATATTTCTTTGCCATTCAGGAAGGCGACTTCAAACTTTTTCATGCCGTTTGGCCACCAGCCGCGCCGCATGGTTTCGGTTCCATTATCGTAGATCTGTTCCTGCCGTTTCTGGATGTACCCATCATAGTACTGAGTCCAGATGCCATTCAGCTTTCCTCTATGATAGTTTTGAACATGCTTCAGTCGTCCAGAAGCTGTCCACCACTGAGCTCTGCCTTCACGGTATCCATCAGTATAGGAAATTGCAGATTTCTTGCGACCATTGGGATAGAAATCAACCAGGACACCTCTGCAGGGCGCATTGTTTTTGGTTGAATAAAGCACTCCACTTGGCCCGGTATAAGTGGACTTTCCAAGGAACTCCAGTGAGTCGAGTGGTGGGATAATCTGGCCGGTTTCAGGAAAAACATGAGGATTCTTTTGATTAGCCCCCCTCTGTTTCGGGTCCGATAGAGGCAGGTATTTACAGCCGGCAAACTGTATTAAGATCAAAGCCGTAATGACTAACGACTTGGCAATGCTCTTAGTTTTCATCCGATTGTCCCTGCTCCCCTCCAAAGTATTTATTAGAGAGGACCTCAGTCTCAATTACAAGCTCAGCAAAAAGGGAGTTATTCATAGGAGAAATAGATCCATGAAATATTAGTTCTATGCCTAAAAGCATGGGTTCGAGGATAATTCCTATCTTTGGGTTGGTTTTGCTGTAAGTGTAATTGAATGAGAATAAATATAGAGAGGCTTGCGGTAGGAGGGTCTGAAATGCAAAGTGCCCGTGCCCCTGTAGCTCAGTTGGATAGAGCAGTTGTTTCCTAAACAATTGGTCGGAGGTTCAAATCCTCTCAGGGGTGCCAGCTTTCTGCATATCTCCGGTATTTTTCCAGAAGCGACCCTTTAAGCTCTGTGTAACAACTCGCCATCGAGCCAAACGCCCCGGACCTTGAACCGGTCATCAAACCACACCAGATCAGCGCGTTTCCCTTTCGTTAATGAACCGAATTCTTTATTACGGCCCAGTTGTCGAGCCGGATTGAAAGTGGCCATGTAAACCGCATCCACCAAAGGTACATTCGCCTGTTCCACAGCCGTCTGTACGGCGCGAATCATGGTGAGCGTGCTGCCTGCCAGTCCTCGTCCATCAGCGACTTCAGCACTGGTTTTGGTCACCCGGGCGGCGATGCCATACATCTCGAATTTTGTGCCTGGCTTGAGTCCTGCCCCTTTGGTTGCATCAGTAATAATAACCACTTTATCCCGTGGTTTGGCATTGAAAAGCATGCGCATCAGGACAGGCGGGACATGTTGTCCATCAGCGATTAGTTCGCAGGTAATATCATCGTGGGCCAGTGCGAATTCCAGCATGCCCGCTGAGCGGTAAGGCCCCTTCTTCACGAGACCGCTCATGGCGTTAAAGGTATGGGTGCTCTGGTTCAAGCCAGCCTTGAGTGCCGGGAATAAATCCTTCTCAGTTGCGTCAGTATGTCCACCGCTGGCGATTGCTCCATTTTTGCGAAGGGCCTTGATGAGGGTTCGCGCTCGTGGGAGTTCCGGGGCAATGGTCATTTGGGTAATGAGTTTGCCGTATTTCAGTATGGGGCCCCATTCCTTGGAAGTGGGGTTGCGGCAGTAGTCCGGGTTCTGTGCTCCTGCACGGACTTTATTAATAAACGGGCCTTCGACATGTACACCCACAATGCGTGACCCGCCCATGGATTGATTATGAAATGGCTTAATGGCTGTGAGCGTTTTAAGAATATCTTTCTGGGAGGCAGAAAGTGTGGTCAGTGTCAGTGAGGTTGTGCCTCCCTTGAGGTGATACTCGGTAATCTCGCGAAAAGCGGCTGGGTCAGCTTCCATAGTGTCACGACCGAGTGCGCCGTGAATATGGATGTCTATAAAGCCAGGAGCTAAAAACCCTCCGCCGAGGTTAATACTTTCGCTCTTGGATTTAGCTGCCGGTTTTGAGGTTTTGGAAATCTTTTGGATGCGCCCGCTACGAATGCACAAGGAGCCCTTCTCAATAGAGTCGGGAAGGATCAATCGCGCGTTGGTGATTTCCATGAGCAGATGATGACCGCTTGGAGCCCTTGAAGCAAGCGCCGGTCAGGCAATGATGCCTCGTAGCGGTCGGCCTTGGCTATCTTTGGTGGCGTAGAAGGGGCGCTGCTCGAAGGTAACACGGTAATTAGGAGGCACGCCCATGGCGCGGAAGATAGTCGCGTGCAGGTCGGTGATAGTGGCGGGATCTTGGATAGTCTTACAGGGACGTTCATCGGCGGTTTTGCCAAAGAGATAGCCGCGGCTGGCGCCACCTCCGAACATCAGCACACTACCAGCTGCAGTGAAATGCCGATGCATGCCGTAGAATTTTAGTTCGTTGATGACATCAGGTTGTTTCACCTGTCCGCGCACTTCCTTATCCGGCTTTCCCTCCACAAGCATGTCCCGACTGAATTCGGTGGCCAGCACAATGAGCGTTCGGTCGAGCAGGCTGCGTTCCTCAAGGTCGAGAATCAACTGAGCAAGCGGTTGGTCGATGTCTTTTTTTAGCTCGGCCAATCGAGTATGCCCATTCTCATGCGTGTCCCAGCGCTTGAACGGGCCGTAGTCACTGGTGACCTCAATAAAGCGTGCCCCCACCTCGGTCAGGCGGCGGGCCAACAGGCAGCCGCGTCCAAATTTGCCCTTACCATAAGGGGCCGAATTTTTCTCCGGCTCGAGAGCCAGATCAAATGCCTTGGCCGCTGGGCTGCTGAGTAGCGTGAACGCTTCGTCCATGGACTTGAGTAATTGCTCGCGTTTAGCTGAATCGCCCTGTTGAAAATCCGGACTGGCCTTAAGTAGGCGCATATAATTCCGGTAGCGCGCCTTAAATCGTACCGGGCTCATGCCGGCCGGTGGGCGAACGGCTTTAATGGCATTGGCTGGATCATCAATCGTGAATGGACCATACCCAGCGCCGAGGCATCCGCCGGTCTGGAATGCCTTGATCTCTTCGCTTTCACCGTTGGGTGTCTGGCCGATGTCGATGAAGGCCGGTAGCGCGGGATGATTTCGGCCGCGCGCATGGGCGATCCACGCGCCGATATGAGGGGCAGCCACCGTGAGCGGTGGTTCGTAGCCGGTATGCCAGTGGTATTGGTGTCTCGAGTGGAGGATGTGTCCGAGGTCAGCGCCTACCTGCGTACGGATCAGCGTGCCGCGATCCATCACTTTTGCCATGTGTTCGAACCCCTGACACACCTTGATGTCGTCCACCGCCGTATCAATCGCGGGGAACGTGCTTAGTACCTCATCGCTCTTGAGCCCCTTATTGAAAGGAGTGTAACGCTTGGGGTCAAATGTCTCGGTCGACGCCATGCCGCCGGCCATCCAGCAAAGGATCACAGTGTCAGCAGTGGGTTTGAGTTTTTGGTCTTCCCTGGCAAGAGAAGGGATGGCAGTAACCCCCAAAGCTGCGGTTGAGCCCTTTAGAAATTGACGACGATTCAGCTCTATTTTCATTTTTATTTAGCGGATCAATTGAAATTCGGGGAGCATCACAATGATCCAGAGAAGATCGGCGGTGCTTTGGGGGGTCGGTTTTTCGCCTAAAAGATTGAGGGCGATTTCACTTTCGGAGTCGTTCGGCAGTCTACCTAGGGCGGTTTGGTAAATGCCATTTGCCATGGCGACAGGGTTTGGTTCGTCCTGCAGCCATTTGTTGGCAGCGGCTTTCAACGTGTTGTCGAGTGTAGTGCCGTTGGTGAGTTCAAGAGCCTGCAATAGCGTGGGGAGGTTGTCGCGATTGGTGACAACTTGATCACGGTTGGGTCGCCCTAGAGCGAGTTGCAGCGGGTCGAGCCGCGAGAGGACCGCTCGGACATTGGTGAGATCCGCACCCATCACAGTTGGTGCGTTGAATATGGCTCCGAGGTTCCAGGGGGCGCGTCCGACCGAACCGTTTTTAGCGGCATGTTTCCATCCTTGTGTTTCGAAATTCAGCTTGTGCCAGTTGGCGTATTTTTGTTTGGTGGCGAGCCACGTATCGTCAGTGAGCAGCCAAGAGTCGCCAAGTTTGGCCCGGAGGATAAATCCTGCAGCCCCGGCGGCGGTGTTTGTGGCCTGTACGGCGATCACGTTGCGTCCTTTGCGCAGGTGTTTGGCGAGGTCAAACTTTGCAGGGGCCGTCCAATCTTTACTTTCGATGACCCGTCGGCCGTTGACGAATAGAGTGAACTTGTTGTCGCAAGTGGCGATGGTTGGGGCGGATTTGAGGACTTCTTTTAAGTTGATGGTATTACGCAGATAAATGGTTTCCAGCGGTGCGAATGAGGCGGCTTCTTTTTGATCCCAAATCCAAAACGGTGAAGGGGGTTTGGCGGAACCCTGCGGATTAGGTGGGGGCTTTGACTTCAAGGCATGGGCGGCGAGCACCTTGCTGACTGCCCCGATTTGTCCGCCCTGTTTGCGGCCATCCAACCGTTGGAATGCGCGGCTGTCCTGCCATTGGCCGCTGAGAGTAGAGATCGCATCCACAAATTGCTCGGCCTGCAGGCGCTTGGGTACGGGGCCATGAAAAACAAATGCGCCCTCATTGGGTTCGCGGGAAGGGAGCTGATAAGCGGTGCTGGAACAGATGAGGCGCAGGGTGTGCTTGAGATCGTGGTTGTGCACCGAGAGGTCGGCAGCGAGCCAGTCGATCAGGTCGGAATTCCAGGCAGGTTGATCGACGTCATCCAGCGGCTCAATCAATCCCCGCCCCAGTAATCGTGCCCACAAGCGGTTAACGATAACACGGCGAAGGCGACCGTTTTGTTCGGCGGTGACCAGTTTTGCCAATTGTTGCAGTCGCTGGGAGGTCGATGCCTTGGCATTGATGCTGCCCAGTTCCGGAAAGATGAAACGCATCTGGGCCGGCAAGCCGGTGGGTTTATCACAGCGATGCAGCTCGAGGCCGTTGTCAGAAAATATGGCGGCAAGCGAGTAGGCGTCCTCTAGCTTCCAGTAGTTGACAAATGAATTGTGACAGGAGGCGCACTTGAGGTTGGTGCCCATGAAGACCTGCGCGACATTTTGTGCGGCTTGCATTTCACGACGTTGGCTGGCATTGACGGCTCCCCGCCATTTGATGCCTTTCACAAATCCGGCGGCTTCGCCTTTTCCAGCGATCAGTTGACTAACGAATTGGTCATATGGGATGTTTGTGTAGAGTGAGCGGTAGAGCCAAGTGGTGATTTGCGATCTCCCGTTGTCGATGAAGCCCGGCCCAAAGTAGGCGTTGCGAAGGTGATCGTTCCAAAAGCTCATCCAATGGTCGGCATACGCGCGGTTGTCTTTTAGCAGGCCGTTGATGAGTGCGACACGCTTGTTGGGCGATTTGTCAGACACAAATTGCTCCAATTTGTTTACCGGAGGGATTAGCCCGACCAAATCCAGCCACACACGCCGGGCGAAGGTACGGTCATCCACTATTTTGTTTAGCTCGATTTTGTGTTCCTGAAAATAACCGGCCAAGAGTCGGTCGATGGGATTACCGTGGCCCGCGGG
This sequence comes from Verrucomicrobiota bacterium, assembly GCA_030747505.1. Classification (GTDB taxonomy): domain Bacteria; phylum Verrucomicrobiota; class Verrucomicrobiia; order Limisphaerales; family UBA1100; genus UBA1100. The sequence goes on from JASLKQ010000001.1 coordinate 16,470, forward strand.
TAGCGTGACTTTGCGTGGGCGCAATGGGGCTCGCCGCCATTCGGCGAAGTTGTAGCCCTCAGGCCACGCGATACCCTCATCAATCCAGGCCTTGAAAAGCGCTATTTCCTGAGGATTGAGGGGATTGCCTTTGGAGGGCATGCGCTCCTCGGGGTCTTTTGATGTAATAAGCTGAAAAAGCAGGCTATTGGCACTATCACCGGGTTTAGCGGCATCCAGTAGAGTGGTGCGGGTATTGATGGAAAACCCCCCCTTGGCCTCATGCCCGGAATGACAGCGTGAACATTTGTTTTTTAAGAGCGGCTGGATGTCCTTCTTAAAATCAACCTTTAGGGTTGCCGCGGAAGCGGGGGGTGCCACCTGGCACAGCAGGAAAATCATCCAAAAAATTCCTGACGTGTTTAATTTCAATTTTTCCATGATTTTTTGGCGGCCGGCGGAAAGATTAATCCGTTTATTAATGTCCGGCAACTCTTTGACGTAGAGTATTCGAGATTGATCAGTATATTTTCGAATGAATACATACATTATTTCAAGTTGCTGTTGATCAGGAAAATAAGCCTTTGAACGTCTCGGTTAGTGGGGGCTAACTCACCGGCACGTTGAGCGTGGGTCAAGGCAGCGCGCCAGTTTTTGTCCTGGGCATAAAATTGGGCGAGGCCAAACGGATATTCCGGATTGGTTGGGGCAATTTTACCGGCTTGAATCAAGTACCGGGCTCCCTTGGCTTTTTCTCCTAGTCGCCAAAGGCTGATCCCAAGATTATAATGCACCCGATCGTGCGCCGGCATTTTCCTGGCAGCGGTTTCCAGGATGGCAGTGGCCTCTCTTAATCGGTTCGGATTCTCGGCCACAAGCAAACCTAGGGAATAAAATCCATCCCCCCACTCGGGCATGAGTTTGGTAATCTCTCTCCATAGCTTTTCGGCCTGGGCTTTATCTCCTTCACGATTGGCAAGATCAGCCAGATTTACTCGTGCAGGGACAAAATTCTCATCACGGCGGATGGATTGGCGATATCGTTTTTTTGCCTCTACAAGATCACCACGATTACTGGCCTGAATGCCGAGGGACAGATGCGCCTCAGGTCGGTCCAGGTGGTCGGTAAAACGTTTTTGCAGTTCACTGTAGGTCCGAACATAGGCCTTGTAGTCTTTATCATTCAGCTCACCCTTGTTGATGGGAGAGAGCACACGAGCCGTCTCAGTACGAACCGCACGAGCCGAATCATTAAGTAAGGGGGGCAGCAATCTGCGGAGTTCGTTTTGGGGCCAGCCTTCCAGTTTGGAAATTGCCGCCATCCGTATCAGGGGTTCAGGATCTTTGAGAGACCGGATGGCGGCCGAAAATCCGTCTGGGCCCTGATAAGGGCGTAGGGCCAATAAGGCGCTCGCTCGCGTAAAGGCCGGGGATTCGGCATCACCCACCACCTCAAGAAGCCGCTCCTCAACCCCGGGCTCACCCTTGCGCGCAGCGGCAAAAGTCTCAGCGTGCCTCACGTCACGCGCCCTTTCAGGGCCGTGCCATTTGGCGACCCAATCAGCTGCCCATTTGGCGTCCTTGTCGTCATGGCAACGATTGCAGGCGTTGGGCGTGCCGAGTTTCACGCTTAGATCGGGGCGTGGCACACGGATGCTATGGTCACGTCGGGGATCAACTCCCATATAAGTCTTCTCTGGCATATGGCATTCCACGCACATGGCCCCCTTTGTCCCCACTTCATGATGATGGTGTGCGGGTGAATCGTAAAGCGTTGGGTTTTCCGGCTTGGGAATGTGGCAGCGCATGCAGAGCGCATTGTCCTTGGTTATAGTTTTGGCGGTGTGCGGATCATGGCAGTCGACACATTTGACGCCTTTATGGAACATCTTGCTTTGAATGAATGATCCGGCGACATACACCTCCTCGTTAATCTGGCCATCAGGATGATAGGTAGGCTGACTGACGCTTGGGGCCCATGGCTCTAGCAATTCAAGCACGAAATGGTCGAAGAACTTATGACCGGCGTGATGGTCAAGGTTCAGTGTGCTCCGTCGGGCATGGCACTTGGCGCAGGACTCAAGCTGGGTCCGGTTGTCACTCTTCACGTCTGCCAGACCAAAAAATACGTCCCCCTGCCAGTCTCCTTTACGGGCCATGGCCACATGTTTTTCAGCCGGGCCATGGCAGGCCTCGCAGGAAACATTGACCTCTGAAAAACTGGTGGCGAAACGTTCCGTGCCCGGATCAAATTTCTTTCGAACATTGGTGGAATGACAATCGGCACACATGTGATCCCAGTTCTGCATCGGACGCGTCCAGAAGAGCTGATCGTGCGGAGGGATGCGCTCCTCATTGTAGATATGGAACCAGCGCTCCCCTTCAACATCCCAGCAAAACGGCAGCACCTGCAATCGGCCATCTGGGAATTCCACCAGATATTGCTGAAGTGGCTCCCATCCAAAGGTATACTTGACGGGAAAGGCCTCCTGCTTGCCTTTCTGATTTTCTGTTTCAACCATGTAATGGTCGCCTTTTTTGAAAAACCGCGAGGTGATGGCATGGTGGGTGAAGGTGGTTCCGTTGAAATCAGCCCGAACCGTTTGATCGTTGGGTAACTCCATGGCATGAAAATGATGCGAACCCTCCCATTTTGCTACCGCCTCGGCATGACATTCCACGCAGGAATCGCGCCCAACATAAGCCGGGTGGGGTTTTGGTTCGGCCGATATTTCAAAACCCTGCTCCCCATTTGTCGCCTTGGGACCGGATGAGTCCGTTTTATCCTCTCCTTTGCCACACCCATAAAACAACAGGATGGCTACTACGATGGTCGACACTGTAGTCGCAAAGGTGATGGGAAACCAAGTGCGCACGCCCGAAAGGTATTACGTGTACACACCTAAAGTCAGCTTCAATTTTCTTTTGGTGCCTGAGTTGTGCGTAGAACCGGTTTCAGCAGCCAGATCAGGATAACAAGAATGAAGGATCCAAGGGAGGCCTGCCATTTATATTGCAGGGTTGCAACGAGCATCCAAATTGATAACCCGAGAAAGAGCAAAGGAGGCAGAGGATAAAGCGGTATTTGAAACGGTCTCTCCCTATCAGGCTCCTTTTTTCTCAGAATGAAAACCCCGGCTACTGCCCCTGCCATAATTACTGTTGTGGGCATTCCAATGAGTACGAGAATGTTGTCGGCATTACCATGGGAATTGGCAATCCACACAAAAATAATGGTGAAAATTGCCTGGACGACCAATGCGGATACCGGGGATTTTCGTGAGTTGGTTTGGAAAAGGGAAGAGGGCAATTGGTTGTCTTGAGCCATGGTTGAAAGGATGCGGGCTCCCACCATTAGAATGGTACTGGTGGAGGAAATAAGAACGACGATAATCATGCAATTAAACCAGGTGCTCACATTGCCGCTAAATAGAATTTGTGACGCATGGAGTCCAATACCATCGATGGCCCCCTCCATCGTGGATACAGGTTGAGCACGTAGAAAAACGATATTGAGCAACAGATAGAGGCAGGTAACAAAAGCCGTGCCTGCGATCAGGGAACGGGGGAGGGTTTTTTGTGGGGTACGTAAGTCGCCCGCTATCCAAGTGGCTGTTTCCCATCCCAAGTAGGCAAAACTGGCCGAAATCATGGCCGAAGCAAAGGGGGCAGAAAGGATGCCATGGAAATTCATGGAGGAACTAAGCTCAGCCTGAGGAGGCACACTGAAGCCGGCGATAATGAAAGTCAAAATCACGCCAACCTTAAACACGGTTAAGGCGTTATTCATCCAGTTGCCTTCGCGAAACCCAAAACAATGAACGGCTGATAGGAGAGCGATGACAATACTGGCCGAAGCTGCTGGCGCAAGGGCTGGCATAAACTGCTGCAGGTGGTATCCCAGCAATAGCGTGATGTAGGCTAGAGCCCCAACGAAAGCAAGAAGCCAGCTTAAGACCCCACTAAGGTAGCCAACGGTTTCACCGTAGAGATAACGGTTGTAGGCGTAGCAACCGCCACTTTTTGGCAGCATGGCCCCCAGCTCTCCCAAGGAAAGAGCCCCCGTGAGGGCAAGTAAGCCGCAAAAGAGCCACACAAGCAGAACGTTGGCATCAGACCCAAGTTGATAGGCAAAGCCGCCAGTGACTCCGAAAATGCCTGCGCCAATCATTGTGGCAACGACTGCCGCGGTAGCGGACCAGAAGCCCAAGGGCTGGTCATTTGATGCATTATCCAATTCGCGTAACCTCTATCCGATAGGAGGCATGCCGGCAACAACATTGACTCGAAATATCAGGATATCAATTTTATCAATTTCACTCTGCCTGAGTTTTGGGTACACTCAGCTCAGCCGATGAATCTTTGGGCCAACAGATTGTTCCTCAAGCTCATGCGCCTCATATTGGGCGTGTGGTTTCGTTTTCGCGCCTTCAATGAGCAGGCGGCGAAGTGTGAAGGCCCGGTCCTGCTGATCCCCAATCATCTTTCGTGGATTGACTGGTTGTTCGTAGGCTTGTGTGTGGGGCCGGACTGGATGTTTGCCGCCTCAGAAATGCCGGCTCGAACCAGCAAGCTACATGCTTGGGTTCTTAGCAACCCCCGTATCATTCTCATTGGCGCCGACCCAGCTTCGGCTCTGAAGAAAATGGCTGCGCACCTTGAAGCCGGGGGGAAATTGATCCTTTTTGCTGAAGGCCGCATGAGTCGCACCGGTTGTTTGCAGCGACTCTTCGGTGGTACGGGGTTTTTAATTCAAAAGACCAATGCCAAGGTTATTACCTGCTATTTGCGTGGAGCTGGTCGCGTACTAGGGAGTGTGCACGGAGGTTGGACCAAATGGTTTCCCAAAGTAACGGCTCATTTCAGCGATCCGGTTGAGCCGCCACAATATGAAGGCAAACCGGCTGATCAGCGCGCAAAACTAAACCAATGGTTAAGGGATCGTATGTTGCGGCAGCAATTCGATACGGAAATGGAATTCGGGGAGCAAACCTTGATTACCGCGATAGCTGCAATAGCCAAACAGATTCCCAATCAGACTGTGCTTGAGGATACGTCCTTCAAGACCATGACCTACCGTGAGCTATTGGTTGGGACCGATGTCTTGGCTGGCAAGTGGGCAAAACTACTGGACAAGCAGGGTGATCAGGTTGGGGTGCTCCTGCCAAATGTGAACAGCCAAGTCGCAACCCTTACCAGCCTTTGGGCATCCGGCAAGGTCCCTGCTATCTTAAATTATACATCTGGAACGCCCGCCATGCTTCAGTGTGTTGAATTGGCCGGGGTTAAACAAATCATTACTTCAAGGGCATTTCTGGAGAAAGCCAAGCTGGATGCCGATCCCTTTGAGGAATCGGGCATCGAGTTGATATATCTTGAGGATGTGGGCAAAACTATTTCTGGTTTCAGTAAGCTGTATGCTTTTCTCAATCATAAATTTAACCCGCTGGCAGGCCATTATACGCCCTTTGCTGACACGGCAGTGGTGCTCTTCACCAGCGGTTCGGAAGGAACGCCCAAGGGAGTGGAGCTGACACATCGTAATCTGCTCGCGAATGTAAGGCAATGTATGTCGGTGCTGGATCTAAAGGAGAGCGAAAGGTTTTTTACCTGTCTGCCTCTATTTCACAGTTTTGGTCTCACCGGGGGACTGCTGTTGCCACTGCTGAGAGGAAGTTTTGTTTACCTGTTTCCTTCACCTTTAATGTTCCGTCAAATTCCAGAAGTATTTTACGATCGGGACTGCACGATTTTGTTGGCAACAAATACCTTTCTTAACGGATATGCGCGCTTTGGCCAGGCGGCGGATTTTGCAACGCTGCGATATGTGATATGTGGGGCGGAAAAAGTTCAGGAGTCCACACGAGAAACATGGGCCAGAAAATTCGGAGTCACTTTAGTGGAAGGCTATGGAGCCACCGAGACAAGCCCGGTATTGTCCACCAATACCATTATCGAGAATCGTGAAGGTTCGGTGGGCCGATTTTTCCCTGGCATAGATTATAAACTCGAAAAAGTTGATGGAGTGGATGAAGGCGGCAAGCTGCTGGTAAAAGGCCCCAACATCATGAAGGGGTATTTAAATCCGGAACCAAACTCGGAATTCCAAAAGCTCAACGGCTGGTATGATACCGGTGATATTGTGACGGTTGATGAGGACCGCTATATTACCATCAAGGGACGAGCCAAAAGGTTTGCCAAGATTGGCGGTGAGATGATCAGCCTCACTGCAGTAGAGGCGGCTTTGGCTGGTGCTTTTCCCCAACACGGTGAGGATTGCACAGTCGCGGTGGTTTCCAAGCCTGACATTGAAAAAGGGGAACAGTTGGTTGCGGTCACGAACAAGCCTGAGCTTACCGGAGCCGAGGTTCGCGCAGCGGTTACTGAGGCAGGCCTGCCGAATCTAGCGGTGCCGCGCGAAATAAAGGTATTGCCGGAAATTCCGGTGCTCGGTTCAGGTAAGGTGAATTATCCGGAGCTCAACAAATTGGTTCAGCACTAAGCCTCCAATTTCTCGAAACTTTCCTCAATAAAAGTCGTATTTTGAATACGTGCCAGTTTGGCGTAGAGACCTCTCTTTTCCATAAGGGTTTCATGGGTTCCGCGTTCAGTAATGGAGCCTTCTTTTAGGACCAAAATCTGGTCTGCCTTCCTGATGGTACTCAGACGATGGGCGATGACAAAACTGGTTCGGCCTTTCATGAGGTGCTCCAAGGCTTCCTGAATGAGCCGTTCAGTAGCTGTGTCAACGCTTGCGGTGGCTTCATCCAGAATTAATATAGGGGTATCAGCCAGTAAAGCCCGCGCAATACTCACGCGTTGCTTCTCACCAACGCTAAGCTTGACCCCTCGTTCTCCTACCCGTGAATCATAGCCTTCAGCCAGTTCTTCAATGAAGGCGTGGCAATTGGCGGCCTTGGCTGCAACAATGATTTCCTCCTCGTTTGTATCAAGATTTCCATACTGAATATTTTCGCGGATGGTTCCGTTGAAGAGGAAAGGCTCCTGGCTCACGATAGCGATGTTATGGCGCAGGGAATCAAGGGTAGTGTCGGCTACTGAATGGTTGTCGATACTGACAGTGCCAGAGGTGTATTCATAAAAGGCCGGCAATAAACTCACGAGGGTGCTTTTGCCTGCGCCAGTAGGGCCAACCAAAGCAATCATTTCACCTGGCTTTGCGTGAAGTGAAATGTCTTTTAATACCGGCCTGCCCGGTTCGTATTCAAAGCCAACGTTCTCATATATTACTTCCCCTTTTACGGGCTGCTTCAATTCCTCGGTATTCGATTCATCACGTTCGGTTTCGTGATCCAGAATATCAAAAACGCGTTCCCCCGCTGCGCGTGCGCTCTGTAGCATTTGGTTTAGGCCGTGGAGCCTGGCAACCGGTTCATAAAATAGCATGAGATAAAAAAGGAACCCCACCAGTTCGCCGGCAGTCATTTCCTCGGCCATCACCTCCTTGCCTCCGAACCACAAAACCAACACCGTTCCCAGAGCGGCAAAAAAACTCATGGCCGGATTATAATTGGCCCAGGCGCGCATAATACCGAGGTTTCCCTGCCGCAAGTCCTCAGCTCGACTGGCAAAGCGCTCATCTTCATGAGCCTGACGGCCGTAGGCCTTAATTTGGCGAATACCCTGCAGATCATCCATCAGGATGGCGTTCATGGCGCTGGAGGCTTCGCGTTGGCGGCGGTAACGGCCGTGTGCTGTGAGGGTGTACCAGAGTGCCCCTATTGCCAATAATGGCAGGGGAGACAGGGCGACCATGGCTAGAAATGGGTTGGTGTAAAAGAGAATCCCGCTGATGCCGCCAATACATAAAACGGCAACGGTGCCCTGCTCGGTTCCATCAATTAAAACCCGCTCTACATTGTTGATGTCTTCAACAACACGCGTCATGAGGTCGCCACTGGAGCGCTTGTCAAAATAGTTTATCGGCAAACGTTGCAGTTTCCCAAATACTTCGCGCCGCATATCAAAAATCACGTTTTGTTCAAAATGGTTATTGATACGAATACGAAGACTGTTAAAGAGATCGCGCAGGAGAAATGCCCCGGCCATGGCCAGTACAGCCCACTTTAGTCGCTGGGTCCCTCCGTCCTTTTCAATAATTCCATCAATAATGTACTCGGTCAGTTTGGGGTAGGTGAGGGCACAGGCCAGTGAGAGCACGGCGCAACCCACGGTTAGCAGGGCAAGCCCTTTGTAGGGAAGCAGATACACCCATACCCGCCCCATGATTTCGCCCGTTGAACGTTTGCGCGACTTAAAGGAGGGGTCTATGCTGACGGGCCCGTGATATGCCATGGGCTCCGAAGAATACGGATGGGATTGGGCCCGTCGAGTTAATTGCCTTAGATTGGAGAGCCATTTTCATCCCAGTGGCGCGCGTAACAGCACTCGCCGCCAGTGATCAGGAATTCTTCCCGCTTGAGACCGTTATCATGCCAACGTGTCCAGCGTCCTTCGGGGCGCCCTTCGACAAAGAAGCCTTCAGCCGTGACGTTGCCTTCAGAGTCTAGGCCTTGAGCGCGCCCCGTGAACGGAGTCGGTTCCTTTTTGTGATATGACAAGCAATCGAAGAAATCGACGGAGGTGGGATTGACCAGCGCTGATCCGGTTACATCACGCAGCTCAACATCAGCAAAACGCACCAATCGCAGACAACGTTCTTTTGGTTGGGGGCCTCCTTGGTGGCGCACAACTTCCTCCTCCCTCAAAAACTACGCATGAGAAATGGATTGACCACGAAAACTTATCAACGATTTGCCTTCTGCCTTCCGCCTCAAGCCTTTAGCGTGGCGAAGTGGCACGGGAGTATGTCCTCCAACCTTATCGCGACTCAGTCAAATTACAGATTGATTATGAGTCGGAGCTAAATGAAGCACAGCTTACAGCGGTGACGGCTCTACCGGGGCCTGCGCTGGTACTTGCGGGAGCGGGCTCAGGCAAGACGCGGACCCTGACATACCGCGTGGCATACCTGCTGGAGCAAGGGGTGCCGGCAGATCGAATTTTACTGCTTACCTTTACCAATAAAGCGGCCAAGGAAATGATGGGGAGGGTGGCTGATCTGATCGGGCACGACATGAGTGATTTATGGGGCGGCACGTTTCACTCCATTGGCCATCGCGTGTTACGTCGTCATGCTGAGGAGTTGGGATTTGATCGCTCCTTTACCATTCAGGACCGTGAAGATACCAAGGGCCTTATTAATGCCTGCATTGCCGAGGCCGAAATCGATGTCAAGGCAACCCGCTTTCCCAAGCCGGAAGTGGTGGCGGATATGGGTTCGTTGGCCCTCAATAAACAGATGGCCCTACGTGAAGTAATTGAGGAACGCTTCCCGTGGTTTGAACACCTTTCCTCACAGATCGAAAACGTGGTTCAACGTTATGCGGAACGCAAACGACTCCAAGGGTTAATGGACTTTGATGACTTGCTCGTGCTTTGGTTGAAGCTATTAAAGGAACATGAGGCGGTGCGTGAGTTGTATCAGAAACGCTTTCAGTTCGTATTGGTCGACGAGTATCAGGATACCAATCAGTTACAGGCTGAGTTGATTGATCTACTTGGGGAACGCTACAAGAACGTGATGGTGGTGGGTGATGATTCCCAAAGCATCTACTCCTGGCGTGGGGCCAATTACGAAAATATCATTGAATTTCCCGAGCGTTATCCCGGGGCCGAAGTCTACAAGATCGAGACCAATTACCGGAGTACGCCGGAGATACTTAACCTGGCCAATGCGGCTATTGCGGCCAATACAAGGCAATTTTCCAAGGAGTTGTCGGCTTCTAGGGGGACTGGCGAGAAACCGGTTTTAGCAGTGTGCAGTGCGGCAAATGAGCAGGCTGCATTTGTTGCGCAGCGGGCACTGGAACTGCGTGAGGAGGGGGTGGAACTCAACGATATGGCGGTTTTGTATCGTTCCCATTTTCACGCGCTGGAACTACAGCTTGAATTTACCCGCCGCAATATCCCCTTCTCCATCACCAGCGGCATCCGTTTTTTTGAACAGGCACACATTAAGGATATAACCTCTCACCTGAAATGGATCGCCAACCCGCTTGATGAGCAGGCGTTCAAGAGGTTGGTTCTCATGTTGCCGGGGATAGGAGGCAAGACCGCCTTCAAGTTGTGGAGCCAGTTTTTTGCTGGGCACAGGGAGGGAACGCCCTTGGCTGAGGCTCTACAGCAATGTGCGGCAGTGCCCAAGAAAGCGAAGGTGCCGTGGGCGCAGTTTTCAGCGACGGTGTCGCAGTTGGAGACCGAACCGGTGGTCGGGGATGCCGGGCAGATGATTGAACTGATAGTGGAAGCGGGTTATTCGGATTATGTGGAGGCCCATTACGACAAGGCTCCCCAGCGATTGGATGACATCGAGCAGCTTGGAGTGTTTGCCCGTCAATATGAGAGCCTCGAGACCTTTCTGGCGGAATTGGCCCTGCTAACCAATGTGGAAGCTGAGCAGGATCGTGCGGAAGATGATGATGAGAAGATGCGACTCTCCACCATTCATCAGGCGAAAGGACTGGAATTCAAGGTGGTGTTTGTAGTGATGCTCTGTGACGGGATGTTTCCGAGTAACCGTTCACTGGATTCAACCGAGGGGGAGGAGGAAGAAAGGCGCCTTTTTTACGTTGCCATTACCCGGGCTAAAGATGAACTTTATATCTCTTACCCGATGATCAGGACCGTTGCCGGTGGAGGGAGTGATGACATGGTTCAGCAACCCTCCCGGTTTCTCTCTGAACTGCCCGATGAATTGATTGATGAGTGGAAACTGAGTTCGTTTGACCCCTACCGGCAGGATCCCTTTTAGGTCAATATCCGCAGGTTATCAGGCGTTTCCAGATTTGGTTCCACCAGCAAGGCCGTGGCCCAGGCATCGCTTTCTGTAGCCGACTCACACACAACAGTAGCTACCCTTGCACACTGCGTGGGTCGGCCGGTACGCGGATCAATCACGTGGCCTTGTTCAGTCCCCTCTTCATCGATAAATGATTTCCCTCCGATTCCTGAGACCGACAGGGATTCATTGTGAAGATCAATGAGGTGAAGAGGAGGCTCGCCTTCATCCGGATGCTTTATGGCCACTCTCCATGGGGTGCCATCGGCCTGAGTGCCCGCAGCGCAGAGGGTGCTGGTTCCGCCATGAATCAGGAAATTATCGAATTCATTTTCCTGCAGTAGTGCGGCTGCCTGTTCCAGGGCATAGCCTTTTCCCACCGAGCCCAGATCCAGTAGAACTCCTTCGCGGGCGAGTTGTACGGTGGTGTTGGTTTGATTCAGGTGGAATTGATGTGAGCCGGTACATTCCATAGCCCGGGTGATGGCTTCCTCGGTGGGGACTGCTCCTGTATCATTCATGAATCGCCAGCATTTCATGAGTGAAGCAACTGTAATATCAAAAGCACCCCTGGTTTGGGCGTTCAATTCCAGACAGCGTTCCAGCAAGCTAAAAACTTCAGGAGAGACAGGGACCGGTTCGCGTGCCGCCCGTGCGTTGATGTGGGAAATTTCACTGGTGGGATGGTAAAGACCCAGTATTGCCTCCAGCCTGGTGACCTCCGCCAAGGCTTCCTCTGCCCCTGCCCGCAGGGTTGCTTCAGGTGCCCCGTGCAGGGCTATCTCGAAGCGCGTTGCCATGGCTTCGGCTGCGACAGTGATGGTTTCGTCCATTACGCGGGAGACAAAAAAGGCTCCGCAAGGGCAAAAGCCTGCGGAGCCGGTGATTCTTCAGGTGGCCTTAACCGCCGATTTCCTTAATCGGGCCGTAGGGGCCATTATCGAGTTTAGCTTCCTCTGCGTAATCGAAGGGCTTGATTTCCTTGCCCGACCCGTCTGTTACCTTGCGGGTCTTCGGATCAAAGTGAGCCATGGTACCGCGACGATCAGCAATTTCTGCCAGGGAAATAACGGTTTGCACCTTCATGGCCAGATCGATGCCGGCCACCGGTTCGGCGCCACTGCGAATGCAATCCAGCCAGTTCTTGTGGTGCTGCGGGGTGGTATTTCCACTCGGAGCGAGGTTGGTGTAGCTCTCAGGATCAAACTCTTCAGCGAAAGGACGTTCAGGCTTGTATTCAAGACTGGCTCCGTTGGTGCTGAGGTACATGGTTCCGTATTGACCACGGATCGTTTCATTCAAGCCCTGCTCATTGACTGAGGAGCTGGTCACAATCAGGGTCATGCCACTGGGGAACTCGGCGAGCACCTGAGTGTTGTCGCTTACATCGCGGTCTGGAGTAATCTTGCGTGTGCCCAGGCACACCACGCGGCTTGGGAATTCGGGTTTGCCGGTGGCACGCATTAATGGGAACAGACGGTGGGGAACCAGGTCGCCCAGCAGTCCTGCACAGTAGGGCAGATACTTGCGCCAGCGGAAGTAGTGGTCGGCGTTGAAGCCGATTTGCTTCATGTCCTCGCGCAGCCAGCCAATCTTGCCGCCGCCGGTGGTCCATTGGATATCACCCTTGGTGGCCCAGTCCTGAAGCCGGTAATTCCATTCTCCCTTGGGGTTATTGCGCATGTAGGAACCTTGCGCGAGCACAAGTGGCCCCATCTTGCCTTGGGCAATCAGTTCAGCGGCCTTGGCAAAGTTGCCGCAGCTGGTGATCTGTGAGCCTACCTGCACCTTGCGCTTAGTGCGCTTGACTGCATCATAAAGTTCAAAGGCTTCACCGAGGTAACGGGTCATCGGTTTCTCGACATACATGTCTTTGCCGCTCTCCATGCCTTCAATACAAATTCGGTTGTGCCAGTGGTCAACCGTGGCGCAAACGATGGCATCGATGTCCTTGCGTTCAATCACCTTGCGGTAATCGGTGTAGGCTTCAACCTTGTCCTTGGAGTTCTTGGAGACAAAATTCTTGGCGTTATTGGCCCGGTGGGTCGATACGTCGCAAACCGCTGCCTGAGCGATATTGTTTTCCTCAGCATGCTGGCGCATCTGGCGTACGTGCGCTCCGAAGCCACGCCCTCCCACACCGATATATCCCACGGTGATCTTCTCATTGGCGCCTTTTACGTTGGCTGAGGGAGCCTGTCCGGCTCCGTATACTGGCACCTTGAGGGCGGCTACGGCTGCGGCGGCAGTGCCGGTTTTCTTCAGAAATTGCCGGCGGTTTTCACCGGACTTGGGGTGCTTATTAGTGCTCATAAAAAAATATGGTTCGAGTTGCTCAAACGGATTGCCAAGCATAACCAGCTAAAGCCAAGGGTCAACCTCAATCCTGTGAATGGGATTTGATTGCGAGGCTGTTTTTCTGGAAGAAAATGCCCAAATGTTAGCGGCAAGCCCCCCCATTCATTATTTCGATTGGGCTGTGATTGCAGGGTATCTAATCGGGGTTATTGCCTTGGGAGTATGGTTGGGTAAGGGGCAGAAAACTGCCCGCGATTATTTTCTGGGCGGGCGTGATCTTCCCTGGTGGGCAGTGGCTTTTTCCATTGTGGCTACTGAGACGAGTGCACTTACTTTTATTGGGGTACCGGCCATGGCCTATGGGGGTAACCTGATGTTCATTCAGGTGGTGATTGGTTATGTGATCGGGCGGATTGCCTTGGCGGTTGTCATGGTGCCCTTCTATTTCAAAAACGAAATCTACTCGCCCTATGCGCTGATTGGGAAAGCCTTTGGAGGAGGAGCGCACAAGACTGCAGCGATTCTGTTCCTGATTGCCGGCACACTGGCCGCCGGTGTGCGGGTGTATGTCACCTGTATTCCCTTACAGCTGATGCTTGATTGGTCGGTGGTTCCGGCGATTCTTTTGTTCGTGGGATTGTCACTGGTATACACCTATGTGGGAGGAATTAAGGCGGTGGTGTGGACCGATGCGGTGCAATTTGTTCTTTTTCTGGCCGGAGGCCTATTCACCCTGTTTTACCTCCCCACCCTCATTGAAGGCGGCTGGGGTGGAGCCATGGAGCTGGCGCGTGCTGAAGGGAAACTGGAATGGCTCAATACCGACTTTGCTCTGGGTTCTCCCTACAATATCTGGATGGGGGTCTTCGGGGCGGGTGTATTCGTGCTCTTTACCCATGGGATTGATCAACTGGTCGCTCAGCGCGTATTGGCCTGCCGGTCGGTGGCTGATGGGCGCAAGGCGCTTATATTTTGTGCGGCAGTGATCCTGCCCATGATGCTGCTTTTTTTAATGGTGGGAGTCTTGCTTTGGGCGCATTACCAGCAGACGCCGATCCCCATTGAGATACCTGAGAATTCATTGGGTAAAAAACAAACTGATTATGTCTTTCCCATCTTCATGCTGGCAGAGGCGCCGGTGGGAGTGAAGGGGCTGTTACTGGTTGGAATATTTGCCGCGGCCATGTCTTCAGTGAGTTCAGCCTTGAGTGCACTTTCTTCAGTCACGGTTATGGATCTGGGTTTGGCAAAAAAGGAGGCGAGTGATGAAGACAAACTGAAAACCGGTCGTGGGTGGACGCTCTTCTGGGGGTTGGTCCTGGTTGGTGTTGCCTTTGCCAGCCGCGAGGTGAAGTCGGTGATGGATGCGGCCTTTAGCTTGGTGGGGTTGGCCAGTGGGGGATTATTGGGTGGAGTATTGTTGGCACTCACACTCAAGCAAGGCCGGGGAGTGCCAGTCATGATCGGGATGGGGGTTTCCCTGCTCAGCATGATCGGCATTAAGTATGGGCTGAAGGAGGCCATCCACTGGCCGTGGTACACTGCCATTGGATGCGGGATTACACTTTTGGTGACGATGTTGGTCACTGCCGTATGCGAGGCAAGAGAGGAATCAAACACTTAAATGCCCCAAGGCAAGTAACCCGTAAAAAGTGTATTCACAATCAAGGTAATCATCGGTCCAGTTGCCATGGAAACCGCCCTCGGCATCCCACAGGGTATCAACAAAATCAAGGCAGCGTTCGGTTTCTTCTTCAGTAAGGCGAACTTCCAATGCAGCCAATGCGTGGAGAGTGGTGGCTGTCGTCAGTAAATCCGGCATGGGCGCCCCGGGCACAGCCATAAATCCACCTTGAGGATGCAATTGATTCTTAAGCCAGCTACCGACTTCATCATTTATTGGGAGATGGAGATTATTAAGCAGGACCACTGCACCGGCTGTCGGATTGGCTGAGCCAGTCGGCAGATTGGGGTGATTATTCCAGGCGTGATCGGGTGTCTCGAGATGTTTTAGGCTTTGTAGAATGCGTAGTGGCTTGGGCGGGAGTTTGCCCAAATCTTGATAAGCACCCAAGGCAAGGAAGGAGCCATAGGCGGTACCATGTTCGCGCTTGGGATTATTATCCCATCCTCCGCAGGACTTGCGGAACGCTTCGAGCCGGGTTAGTAACGCCTTGCGCAGCCCCTTGGGCATCCGGTCTTTGCCAAGTGTGCCCCAGCAACGGCAAAGGCAGCTTAAGTGGACCAGATCCAGTCCTTCGCCTTCCTTATATTTCAGCAGGAATGACTCCACCGCCGTCAGGTCCGGCTCGGCATGAAACACCGCCAGGGCGTCCATGCCGAATACGGTATAGTAGAGATCACTTTGGCCGTCCCGATCCTGAAAGCCGCCATCGGGATTCTGTTGGGAAAGTAGAAAGTTACGGACCAGATCCGCTGATTCCCCCAGAACCTTGGGGGCTACCCTCCCCACCTGCAGCATTTCCAGCCGGAGGCTCATTCAAGGAAACTAGGACCGGGCCTTTTCAGACCGTTGTTCGCGCACCTTATCCAGTTCACTAACCTGCTGAACCTCACTGCACCAGCCCTTGACTACCGTGTCATTGAAGATCTTGCCGATCACCCGTCGCAGCAATCCCTTGAGGTTTGCGTTTTCCAGATCGGTCAACGAACGGATCGCCAGCTCCTTGTAGGTTAACTGCAGATCTTCAGCGCGTTTTACGGCTTTCAGGTTACGGTACCATGCTTCAACTTCCTTGAGTGTGACGTCCTCAGGCATTTGTCTCCGCCAAATCCGTGCCAGATGCCCTTTTCGTTCATCTTTGGCTTTCTCGTGGGCGATAGCCAATAGTAGTGTGGGGCGTAACCCGGCCAAATCATTGGTTTCGCCTTCACTGCCTAAATCAGAAAGGTCATCGCGTATCTGGTAGGCGATCCCTAGGTTTTCACTGTACTGGCCCAAAACTTCGGACACGTCTTCATATTTCTCCAGGTTGGCATAGATGCAGCCCAGTTGCAGGGCGACCTCAAAGGCGGGAGCAGTTTTTTGACGGAAAATATCCAGCACTTCGGCCGACTTGAGCGGTTCAGGATTTCGTTTCCAGATAAGTTCGGCACCTTGTCCACGGCAGAGGTGACGTTGGCCTTCGGCTGCTACTTTGAACATGGCCGCGCGTTGGTCGGCCGAGACAGATGTTTCAGCAATTAATCTATAGCCTTCCCCTATGAGTAAATCGCCCACGTTTAATGCGACAGCGACACCGTATTCTTCATGTAAGGTTTTTTCGCCGTAACGTTCGGTATCTTCATCCTCAATGTCATCATGAATGAGTGAGGCCTTGTGGAAACATTCAATGGCGAGAGCTACTTTCTTGAGGTCTTCGGGCACCGGTTCAGTTGCCTCATCGCGCAGGGCTTGGAAAGCGGCGGTGGTCAGGAAAGGCCGCCAGCGTTTTCCTGATCTTGCCAGCCATTGCCGGGCAATTGCCTCAGTATCCCCTTCACTTTCTCCCATCACTGCTTCGATGGATTCGGGTGTGAACCATGTTTCCACCTGCTCGTGTAATTGACTCAGATCGAGGCGCCGGGTTTTATCATCACTGGTCAGGTGGATATAATCCCAAATCCATTCCTCATCCACCGTGGTATCAATACAGTCATCCTGCAACAGGGGAATGGCTACTCCAGGGACTGCGGCTGCCTCCATGTACGGAAAGGCGCGTTCCAAAACAGGGATACAGGCTACCCCGACAATGGCATCCACCTTACCGGTTTGAATAAGGCTCATCACGATGGCACTGCCTTCAGCAACCAGTGCCGCGTAGCCCAATTTCTCTGCTTCATACTCCAGATCTTGAATACTGCATAATCCACAGCTCTTGCAGAGCAGGCCGAATTCATCAAAGGGTGCGGGGCACTTGGACTCCACGCGCAGACACTTGGGCACCATCAGTAGGCGTCGTTCAAATGGGACTGCGGCAAGCGTTTCGCGCCAAAGTTCGTTGTTGATGAGAATTCCGATGTAGTCGCGGTAGCTTGCCTGGGTATTCAAGGCCCCCACGAGTTTGTCCGCATGTACCTTGAGATCCCCCAGGGGGACCGGCGGCACCAGAGTTTGTTCGGCAACATAATGGCGCACTTCACGCAGGATCACTTCCCGCTCCTCGCGGGTTTGCGGAATATTCTCCTTGGGTGGCCGCAGCTTTTGCTGGGGTACGACGCGGGGAATCTTTAATGGTGCGCTGGTTGTGGACATGCAATCACCAGCCGACTTAGGCGGCAGTGGAGTTTGTTTGGACGTGGATACTGCTGATATTGTTCAGACGTGTCGACGCAAAAAGGGTTACTTTGAGCCTGAAATAGTGGCTTTTAGTACTTAATGAACCCGCTTTGGCTGGGCTGCCTGCCACAATTTTTTACCCACTTTTTTAACAGAATGCAGGTGGACGAAGGCGCCTTTCTTGTTGCCCACCACAATATCAAGCAGGCCATCGCCATTCACATCCCCCGCAGCAACCTGGGTGCCTACACCGGAATTGTCATCAATCTGGTGCGGGATGTATTGAGCCTTGCCGTTCTTGCGGGTGAGTTCAAACCAGTAAAGTACTGCCGGGGCACCCGGTTCGGCGTCCTTTGCGGGGCCGTGGGCCCAGAAGCGTTTACCGGTGATGATATCGAGCAGGCCATCGCCATTGATATCAGCCAGGTCAATCGCGTGGAGCTGGCTGAACTTAACGCCATAGGGGTTGTCCTCGGGCTTGCTGTTGATAATGACGTGCTCATTAAATTTCACTGAGCCATCCTTTTCAGTGCCTTGATTTTCGTACCACGCCAGACCATAGCCGTGACCATCCCAGCTGGTGATGATATCGTTTCGGCCATCGCCGTTGACATCGTAAGCGTACATTTGCGCGCCACCGCGTAGTAAGCTGAAGGGAACTTTATGAAACCGCCATGGAGCACCACCAACCTTCTTGGGTTGCTCCCACCAGCCGTCCTTCTCGAGGATATCAGCCCGACCGTCGCCATTCACATCGCCCGCACCATAACCGTGAGTGTAGCGTTGGTATTTTCCCTTGGGTGAGATGGGCACAAATTTCCACTCCTTCGCCGGGTTGGACCAGTCGGCCTCACCGTAGCCAAGGTGGCCATTCTGGAAGGCCAATAGCTCAGGCTTGCCATCGCCCGTGACATCTTTCAAGTCAGGTGATTCGCCGTCGGTGATCTTGAAAATGACGTGGGCCTTCCAGAGGCCCGGTTTGTTCTTCGGATTTTCGTACCAGATCGTTTCCTTGCCGGGCCACCCGAATACGAGTACGTCTTTCCATCCGTCGCTATTAAAGTCATAGGTGTAGGTAAGGAAATTATTGGAATACCCGTTTTTGCCACTGAGCTCACCTCGATAGCCAGGTGCTTGGATCTTTTTTCCGTCCTTTGTTACTTCGAAGGAATCCTTTGGTGCAACTTTATCGGTATAAATGGTGTGGCGTTTTTTAAAGTCCGGGCCGGCATACCAATAGGGACCGACCACCACATCGCCCTTTCCGTCATGGTTAAAATCACCAAAGTGGCCGCCTTCCGCCCAGAAGTGAGGGGTGATATGATGCTTGGTCCAAGTGTGAATCTTATATTCGGCGGCTGAAAGTGGCAGAGCCAATAATGTCAGAACGGCAAAGGTGTGCTTGAGCATGGGCAGGAGTGTGGGAGTCCAGCTCAATCGGGTCAAGTATCTCAAAAGGCGTGACGAACCCAAAAATGGGAGTATTTTGGGCCAACTGAACGTCTACCCCATTATGAAAACTAAACTGGCTTCCCTATTTCTATTACTGGCCATCTTCGCCCCGTTTTTTCAGACTCAGGCCGGCGGTTTGATCGTAGTTTCTGATGTCCGGATTCTCCCGGCACCCCGGCCGCCCATTATTGATCACCCCATCCGTCCTCCCCGCCCGTGGCCGATGCCTCGTCCGCGGGTGTACCGGTTTGCTCCGATGGAGGTGCAGGAGCAAAAGGTCAGCATCAAGGTGACTGACCAGATTGCCGAGACGACTGTTAAGCAGGTCTTTTATAATCCCAACCGTAGCCGGCTGGAGGGCCACTTTATTTTTCCAGTGCCCAAGGGTGCGGTGCTGACGGGTTTTCGGATGGATATCAATGGCGAGATGCAAAAGGCCGAGCTCCTGCAGGCCGAGAAGGCGCGCAAGATTTATGAGGACATCGTGCGTAACGCGCAGGATCCAGCCCTGCTCGAGTATGCCGAGCATGATCTCTACAAGGTGCGTATTTTTCCCATTGAACCCAACAGCACCAAGCGCACCCGCGTAACCTACAAACAGGTGCTCAAGAAGGATAGTGGCTTGGTTAGTTACAAGTACCCACTCAATACGGGAAAATATTCAGCCAAACCCATCAAGACCCTGAGCGTGAAAATGGAGATAGAGTCCCAGACCCCCCTCAAGTCCATCTATTCGCCCAGCCATGAAGTGGAAATCAAGCGCGATGAACCAAAGAAGGCGGTGATTGGTTATGAGGAGAAGAATGCTCTGCCCGAGGACAACTTTGCGATTTATTTCACCCCGCAGAAAACCGAACTGGGCCTGAACCTCTTGACCCACCGACCTGACCCGGACAAGGACGGTTACTTTCTGCTGTTGCTTTCACCCGGGATTGACGTGAAGCAAGACAAGGTAGTGGAGAAGGACGTAGCGTTTGTGCTCGATACCTCCGGTTCGATGGCCGGCAAAAAAATTGAACAGGCCAAGAAGGCTCTGGAATTCTGCCTGCACAACCTGAATGAGGGAGACCGGTTTGAAGTGGTGCGTTTTTCCACCGAGGCCGAAACACTCTTCTCAGGCCTCAAGAAAGTCTCCAAGGCCAGTCGTGAAAAGGCCCTGAAATTTGTTGGAGGTTTAAAGCCGATTGGCGGAACGGCCATTAATGATGCCATGGCTGCGACTTTGAGGCTCCGCCCCAAGGACAGTAAACGTCCTTTTGTGGTGATCTTTTTGACTGATGGCCGCCCAACCGTTGGCATTACCGGCGAGAAACAGATAGTCCAGAACGTGAAGGATGAAGCCGGTAAAACCCGCGTCTTTTGTTTTGGTATTGGTAATGATGTAAATACCCATCTTCTGGACAAGATTACTGAATCCACCCGCGCTTTTAGCCAGTATGTCCTGCCTTCTGAGGACATTGAGGTGAAGGTTTCGCAATTCTATACCAGGATTAATGAACCGGTTTTGGCTGATCCGGATGTGGTGGTTTCCTGGGAAGCCAACCTGAAGCAGTTTTATCCTGCCCCACTACCTGATGTATTCAAGGGCGACCAGCTGGTGGTCGTGGGCCGCTATTCGGGCAAGGGTAAGGGGGACCTGTTATTGGCCGGTCAGGTTAACGGCAAGCCGGTGAAAAAGGAGTACCCGGTTGAGTTTCTTGACAAGTCTGATAAGCACGATTTTATTCCGCGGCTGTGGGCCACCCGCCGGGTGGGATACCTGCTGGATCAAATCCGGTTGCACGGTGAAAACAAGGAACTCAAGGAGGAAGTGACCACGCTGGCCAAGAAATACGGCATCGTAACGCCGTTTACCGCATATCTGATTCTGGAGGATGACCGGGTTAATAATGTGGCGGTCAACCGCCGCCTTTTGGGCGGGCTCGATAGAGATGCTCGGGCAGTTCGTGCTCTTGAAGCAAACCTCGATTCCTTGAAAGAGAAATCAGGGGCCGGAGCAGTAGCTGCTGCTCGTGCCCAGCAAAGTTTAACCCAAGCCAAATCAGCTAAATTGAGCCTGCGTTACAGCAATGCCGAAGCAGCAAGGCCGGCGGCCAAGCCGGGGGCATATGCTCCGGCAGTGAACTACTTTGCTGGTGCTGGAGGGGGTCAGGTTCAGCAGAATATCCGCTTTGTGGCTGGCCGAAGCTTTTACCAGAACGGGACCTGCTGGATTGATGCCGAAGTTCAGGCGTTAAAGAAGAAGACCAAAAAGATCCGCATTAAGTTTGGGTCCAAATCCTACTTTAAACTGGTGGCCGAGAAACCTGCCGCCTTGAAGTGGATTTCATTGGGCAAACACGTCGAGTTTGCGCTAAATGGCAACCATTACGAGATTTACCAAGAAACCAAAAATGAAAATAACTAAACTATTACTCGGTGTTTTCCTGGTGTCCTTAAGCCTGAATCTTCAGGCACAGGAGCCTGCAAAATTGAAGGCGGCTATCAAGGCTCCAAACGGGAAGGTTTACCCTGCCCACTGGGGCCGGCCGCCATTGAGACAAACCCGTGACTTTCGGGTTCTTCCCGGTGGCTATGGTCGCGGCAGTGGTACCCTGGCCCGCTGGATTCAGGAGAATCTGGACAAGGACGCAAAAAAGCCGGCGGCAAAGCCAGTGCCTGCTCCGCCAGTTGCCGTTGATCCGGTGGCCCCCCGCCCGGTTGCTCCGCCTGTTTTTGATCCCAATGCGAAAGCTATGGAACAAGCCAAAAAACAGGCTAAGGAAGATACAGCCAAGGTGCAGGCTGCCATCAAGGCCTGGGAAAAATCCAAAGCCGAGAGTAATGGTAATTACAGCTATAAGGTAAGTTTTACTAGCTGGGTTGGCTTTGGAAATGAAACCATTATCGTTGTAGAGAATAATAAAGTGACGGAGCGGCGTTATAAATCTTTCAACCGTCGTCGTCCAGTTCCCGCACCCCTACCTGGAGGGGCGGCTCCCCTACAACCTGAAGGTGATAGTTACTTGGAAAAAGGCGCACAACTAGGCAAAAACAAAAAAGGTGCACCGATCAAGACATTGGATGAGCTTTATGAGATAGCCTTGGTAACAGCAAAGAAACCGCTCAGAGAATTTGAGCGTCGTTACATTCGTAGCGACAAGCAGGGTTTACTGGTTTCCTGCTACATCATGGATCGCCGGATTGCTGATGATGCCCCGCGCAATGGACTGGTTGTTTCGAGTATCACCATGGGAAAGGTTAGCACAGCCAGTAATAATGGAGGTGATGTCACCCGATTGACTGTCGGGGACAACGGTAAAACGATTACTATTAAGGCAGGTCAACGCATAGAGATTAGCTTGGCTGGCAACCCCACTACCGGTTTCACATGGAATGACAAAACTGCTGGAGATGTGCTAAGTCTTTCTGGGAAGGTATCTCACCGGGCCGGTGGCCCGGCATTGGGTGCTCCTGGCATGTCTACTGCGAGCTATCTGGCGAACAAGGCTGGCAAGACAGAGATCGTTCTGGAGTATAAGCGTGTCTTTGAACAGAAACCGCCATTAAAGACCTTTAAGGTGACTGTCGCAGTGGCAAAGGGTGGGACAAGCAGTACAAAACCGGTTGAGGGAAACAATCAGGCGCGTATTGCAGAACTGTTAAAAGAAATCGTGCGCATGAAAGTCTTTGCGCGCCGCGCACGTTTTACTCCAGAAGAGCTTGCTAAACACAATGCCAAGCTGGCTGAACTTGAAAAAGAGCTGGCTACATTACAGGCGGGAGGAGGCAAGCCCGAAAATACTAAAGTCTACAGGGCACCTAATGGAAAACCGTTCCCGACTCATTGGGGAGCTCCTCCTCGTTTGCAAACTCGTGACTTGAGGCCTTTACCCGGAGGGTATGGTCGCGGAAGCGGGACATGGGCTCGTTGGATTCAGGAGAATTTGGATAAAGATGCTGCCAAGGGCGGTGGCAAACCGCAGGCTGGAAATCCCACGTTTGAAGAATGGGTAAGGGGCGGTAAAAAAATCCCAGCTGGTCGCGTCTTCATTGGCGGCTCACCCTGGTTTAATGAACGGACCGGTCAGCGCCGGTCAGCTGAGGAAGTCTACAAAATGCTTTATGGCAAAGCTGGTGGTGGAAACAAGCCAGTTCGACCCAAGCCGATTCGTCCCGGTGGCCGCAAAGCTTATCCTGCTCATTGGGGGGCTCCGCCCAGACTCCAAACCAAGGATCTACGCCCTTTACCCGGAGGATATGGTATGGGGAGCAGTACCTTGGCAAATTGGATCAAGAAGAACATGGATATGGACGCCAAGGATCCAAACCGGGGAAAGGGAGGAAAAACCAAACCCGGAGGCAATAATGAGGAGATTCAAAAGTTGCGTCAGGAAATTGCGCGAATGAAGGATTTCATGAAGCGCGCCCGGTTTGCTCCAGATGGACTTGCTCGATTCAAAGCACGTTTGAAGAAATTGGAAGACCGTTTGGCAGAGTTGACTAATGGCGGTGCATCTAGTCAACCGCAAGGAAAACCGTCAGCAGTGAGTGCTGCTTTTGCAGCAAAGCATCCTGATGGAAGTTACGTTAAAGGGAGGCTCATGGTTGGGATGGAAAAAGGCATGACTCAGGAGGATACTGAAAAGACCCTGAACGGAGCCGTCCCTGGCATAAAAATTACCAAGAGCATGTTTAATAACACCATACTGGTGGTTAAATTGCCTGATACACATAATGAAGAGCAGGCAATGGCTGCACTGAAAGGGGCCAAAGGTGTTAGATATTCTGAACTCGATGGAGTCGTTGGGATTGCGCCAGTTCGCCCAGGCGGTCCGGGCGGCGGAATAGGCATTCCCCAGCCTCCTCCAATCAAACTCGGCAAACCGGCTCTCCAACCCCGCCGGTAGTAGGAATTATTTCTCGTAGATAACCAAATCCTTGTACTCCACGTGCATGTCCTGCCCGCCGTGGAGTTGCAGGCCGATGTGTCCGCGTCTGCGGCCCGGGTCGTTTTTTAACTCAGAGGAAACCACCCCATTAATTTTAACAATGATATGGTTGCCGATGGCACTGAGTTCCAGACTGGTCCATTCTCCCTGCTTGTATCCGCGCTGCTTGATCGCTTTGGCATCAGGCTTGTGGACCCAGGCGCGTCCGCCTGTTTCATACAAGCCACCTGTCTCTTGCGTGGTATCCACTTCCACCTGAAAACCGTTGACGCTCACCGCACTCTTGACCCGTGCTGCTCGAAAATAAAATCCACTGTCACCCTTGTGTACGCGGAATTTTGCCTTTACCACAAAGTCAGAGAACTGTTTGTCGGTGAGTAAAATTCCGTGGCGACGTTCAGCGCGCGGACTGGTTCCCACAATAGCGCCATCCTTAACCTGCCATTTGCCACCGGGAGCGGGTGTCCAGCCCTTGAGGGTTTTGCCATCAAAAAGGGGGGTTCCTTTATCGGCAGCTGTTAAGCTGATTGTGATAGACAATAGTAAGAGGATATTTTTCATTATTAAGTAGGGTTAATTTTGCTGTGAGTTGAGGGCAGCTTGGGCCTTCGCATTGGCTTCGGCAGCTTTTTTGGCAATTTCATCGGCACTAGGTAAACTTTGCAATACTTCCAGAGGAATATCGATATCTGCTTCAGCAGCCAGCTTGGTGAGGCACTTGGTGCGTTCACCCAAGGCCTTACCTGAATCGCGTTCCTTGGAGAATCGGCTTCTGGAACGTTGGCTTCGGTCGCGCAGCATTTGATATACATCGCCTCCCAAGAGGGCAGAGATATCGATCTTCATCTTTTCGCGGTTCAGGTCCCCATCACTCACCACGTCTCCATTAATGGGTCCGCTTTTGTATTTGGGAAACATGATCGCCGCTTCTGGGCAAACGCGACTACAGGCCGGGCAGTTGGTTTTGCAATTGTCATTATTCTGGACCTGAATCTCCTGCTCCTCATCCACGCCGTAGACATCAAATAGGCAGAAGGATAGACACTGCATGCAGTTGGTGCACCGGTCATAATCAATCACTGGAAACCAGGGTTTCCAGTCACCGTGTTTGGCTGCTTGTGAGCTTTCACGCTCCTCTTCAACCATTTGGGCTATTTCCTCAGGGCTATGACCATTGATATCCCGAAACTGGATTGAAACCTGACCGTTGAGGTCCTCTACTTCCGGGGTTTGACCGTTATTAAATCGTCCCAAAACCAGCAGTGAATTTTCATCGGCTGGGGATACTTCTCCATTTCCGGCACAAGTGACCGCGTAGCCTTTTTTCAATAACGCAAGCAGGGTCGAGCTGCGCTCCTCAGTGGCCAACGTTTCAGCTCCCTCCCCTTCATAGAGGATAATGCGTAAAGTGGTTTCCTCGGCAATAGCCATGGGTTTAAATCTTTTTTTCCCCTTCCACTTTTGCTACCGATCCATCGGCAGGCAGGTTGGGCGTTAGAGTTTCATTTAACACCGCATTGGTCGCATCCTCAGGATTCAGTTCGCGCATATTGATTACTTCAGTTTGCTCAGCCTTTAGCGGAGCCTGACAGCCTCCGAAGAGCCATTTTACTGCGCGCGGATAACAGGCGGCGATCTTCACTGGACCCTCGCCGGACGCCAAGCGTTTGAGTGCGGGGTCACGGCGGGCAGCCATTTCGCACAAGTCAGCGACTGCCTCAAAGGCCTGACCTGATGCGCATAATCCCCCCAATACACTACTTTTCACCTCATCAGGAACTACGCGAGCGTAGTTGCAGTGGCAAAAAAGGATGCGCGGTTTTTCTGACATGAACGCCCGAGAAAGTAGTCCTTTTGGGGCCTTTTGCCAATGACCGAAAACTCAGCTTGAAACCTAGGCCAAATCAGTAATCCGGTGTGTTGGCTCAGGTTTGCCCGGACGGAAATGCTCCAAGTGGTCCAGCTTGGCGGTGAGATTTTCAGGCACCTTTGCTACTCCCTTTTCTACAGCTTGACGCAAGGTATCTGGGTCGCCCTCTGCACGCAGGTTGATAATGAGTTGCCCACTTTCAATCGGGCCATCGAGATCCGCCGAGAGTTCTGGCACAAAGTCGTTTCGAATCAGATTAATGATTGCGACATTCCCATCCAGACCCGTATCGGGGCTTAAGGTCATTTTGAGGTGTGCGATTTCAGCAGACTCTTCATTAAGTTGATTCTGGATGTCCGCGGCCAGATGTTGCAGTACAGCCTTGGCTTCAAAATTTTCTTCTGCATTGAGTTGTACGGTGGCATTCAACCACCCCAGTAACGCTTCGCCCTCAGCATAGACCTCGTAATCTACTTCCATCACATTGCGCGTAATTTGTTCAGCGTCAATGATTCGGGCGAACCACTCATTTATCCCTTCGCCAGTTCGGGCTGAGATGTGCAGAACTTCGGCCTGCGGGAATTCAGTTTTAAGGGTATTGGCAAGAGTGGTGAGCTCATCAGCTTCCAAAAGGTCTGTTTTATTAATGACAATTAAGTCTGCCTCCTCAAGTTGTTTGCGATAGATATAGATGACTTTCTTAGAGAACTGTCCGCCTTCAGCCAAGCCAAAGATGCGCGAGGCGCGGATGGGGTCCACAAGTACACTCAAAGGTGCGATACTAAAATCATCGCCATAAATCCGGCGTAATGGATAGGTTACTGTCGCCACTAAATCGGTGCAGCTACCCACCGGTTCAGCAATGAAGAAATCGGGCCGAGTCGATACAGTAAGTTTACCTGCTGCATCGACCAATGAATTGAATCGGCAACAAAAACAGCCGCCGGGAATTTCTTCGGTGGCAAAGCCCTTGGATCGCAGCATAGCCGTATCAACCAATTCACGACCCTGATCATTGGTAATGAGTCCAACCTTCCGACCTTGATCACTCAGGTGTTGGGCGAGAGCAGCAACACTGGTGGTTTTGCCAGCTCCCAGGAAACCGCCAATCATAATGTAACGTGCTTTATTCAATGCTTTCGCCTTTTTCCGCCTGCTGTTGTTCCAGCATTTTGTCGATGGTTTGATTCAAGATAGCAGCGTAGCCTTCCGCGTCGACGCATTTATTATCCAGCTGCCCCTTTACTTCATACAGCCAACCTTCATCGTAGGGTTGTTTACTGATTAGTGAGATATCCTTCTTCAAGGCCATATTAGCCCCTTTGAATTTACCTGAACTGAAGGCATACAAATCACTAATGGCCTTGAACCCTTCCACCCAGCCCAGGATTTGACCCGGGACAACCGGCGCTTCGGTCTGGATGTCAAAATCATGATCCACCATGTCGCCCAGCATGCGGGTGGCAAACTTGGTAAAACCGACTTGCCAGCCGCCTTCTATTTGCTTGGCCCAGAAGTGCGATGGGCTGTACCGGTAATTCAATGGCAGGTGCGTCGCAAAATGCTTACGCTTAAAAAAGAGTGTTTTTTTACTGTCAGCCACGACAGGGGGAAGTTCCTCGAAAAACTCTAAAACATCAATTTGAATGTGGAGTGCCCGCCAGTATCTCATCAATCTATCACAAGTGAAGGCGGTTCTATTTTCTTCATATTTATCGGTGGAGTCGGTATAGTGGATCGGAATTTTATGCAGTTGGTATATGCCGAATTCTCAGGAAAAGATTGATAAGGAGATTAGGAAAGCAGCGACAGAAGCTGCAATCATGAATGACACCGATGTTCCTGGATCCCAGATAACGGAGGCTGAATTACAACAGGTTAACTTTCTGAATCTGGAAAACATGCAACTTACCGACCTGACCCCTCTTGCTGGTCTGACTAATTTGAAATACCTGCGCATGGGAGGGAATCAGATCCAAGACCTAACTCCATTGACTGGTTTGAGCAATTTGGAAGGGCTTGGGATTTATGATAACCAGATCCGTGATTTGACTCCCTTAAAAGGACTGATCAAGTTGGAACGGATATTATTGGACAATAATCAGGTTGAAGATTTGACTCCGCTTAAATGGGTGAGAAGTTTGCGCCGCATCGGGCTGACGGGAAACAATATTAGGGATCTGAGCCCTTTAGCCCCATTACAGGAGGTGGAGATTCTTGGGCTTTCAGGTAATCGGATTTCTGATGTATCCCCACTAAAAGGACTGCAAGAACTTCAGGATCTTTACCTGACAGACAATCAAATCGAAAATGCGGCAGGGTTGGCAAATTTAACCCAACTGAAGGTGCTCGCCCTTGGTCGCAACAGGATCAATGATCTCACTTTTATCAAAGGGATAAGCTGCTTGCTGGATCTTGATTTGTCCGGAAATCGGATTTCAGATTTGAGTCCATTGGTTTCATTAACAAGTCTTTTGAAGCTTGATCTTCGCGACAACACGGATTTGTTATCGACTCAGATTGATCAACTCAAGAAAGCCATGCCACGGAAGTGGTTTGGCCTGAGGACAAAATGCACGATATATCATTAAAGCAAACAAGCGAAGGTGGACGCTAACTTTCAATCAGTGAATAATCTTTGGTTTATACTGGCGGTCCCGGTAGCGGGTATTATTTTATTTTGGTTATATAAGGTGCTGGCGGAAGGAACGATGTCAGCAGAAAAACAAATTGAGGAGGAGATTCGGCGCCGTCTCAATAAATCTGAAGGGGAGTTGACTGAAGATGATTTTATAAGAGTAACAACCATAGGGTTCTATAAAGCAAAAATAAAAGATCTGTCTACAGTGGCTCGACTGGTGAAGGTAAGGGAGCTTTTTCTCCATAATAACCAAATCGAAGACCTTTCCCCTTTAGTCATGTGTAAGGATTTGGAAAAACTCACCCTGTCCAATAACCGGATTAAGGATCTTTCTCCTTTGTCCATGTTGGTAAAATTAAACACACTTAGTCTCAATGTGAACATGATCACCGATTTAACCCCACTTGCGGCCTTAACTAATTTGCAGGTTCTCCAGCTCAGCAGCAATCAGTTCAATGATTTGACTCCGTTATTAGGCTTGAGCCGATTACAGTCATTATCAGTTGAAGACGTAAAGAGTCTGCCGCAGGCGGAATTTGACAAAATCACCAAGGCACTGCCGGGCTGTAAGGTTTACTATAAAGAAAACGGTTGAAGGCAAGACCTTAAAGGTAGCATAAAAAACTCGAAACCATTCTGGTGTTGATTATTCTCGGAATCAACCGTGCTGTACTTTGATCATAACGCGACTACTCCTTTGTGTGATTCAGCAAGAGAAGCGTGGGGAGCGGCGACTGAAAAGTATGTGGGCAACCCCTCAAGCCCCCACCGGATAGGAGCGCGAGCCGAGCGTGCGATGACGGAAGCGCGCGAGCAGTTGGCAGGATTTTTGGGCTGCAGTCCTCTGGATATCGTTTGGACTTCTGGCGCAACCGAATCCACTAATCTAGTGCTCCATCATTGTGCTCAGGTTCTGGATGGGGATGAGGAAGTATGGATTTCTTCCATCGAGCACCCATGTGTTATTGAGTCAACCCGTACCCATTTTGTCCGCCGCAATAAGACACTTCCCGTGACTCCTGAGGGTGTTTTGGATATGGATGCTTTGCGAGAAGCCCTGAAGGAACAACATCCTGGCCTGATTGCAGTGATGGCGGCAAATAACGAAACCGGCATCCTGCAGCCTTGGGAAGAAGTGCAGCAACTTTGTGCAGAACACCGAATTCCTTTTTTTTGTGATGCTGCACAGTGGGTAGGGAAGCTTCCGGCTAAAGGATTGGGAGTGTGTGACTTTGTAAGCGGTTGCGCGCACAAATTCGGGGGACCTCAAGGTGTTGGATTCCTGAAATGCCCCCCCAATGGGGCAGTCCATTCCCAGCTTGTGGGTGGCCTGCAGGAGGAAGGACGCAGAGCAGGCACCGAAAATGTGGCTGGTATACTTTCCATGATGGCGGCCTTGAAGGAGCGCGAAAGCCAACTGGCTTCAGGGTCGGTACAAGAAAAGGAAGCGTGGCGGAATGCTTTTGTAATGAGCTTGGTGGGAGCCCGGATTCTGGGCAAAGGCCAAGTTCGATTGTGGAATACGGTGAGCGCACTATTGCCCGGTGATTGTCGTATGCGGTGGGTGGTGAAGCTTGATAAGGCCGGTTTTGCAGTATCAACCGGCAGTGCCTGTTCCAGCGGGAAGGAAACTCCCAGTCACGTGCTGATGGCCATGGGTATTGCAAAAGAAGATGCCGATAGAGTGGTTCGCTTCAGTAGTGGATGGGAAACCACTGCTGAGGAATGGCAGGCACTGGTTAGGGGAGTCAATCAGGTAGCCGGTGAATTGGCCTAACTAATCTTCTTTTTTTTCGGGGGGGAGCAGCGATGGTTCGGTCTCGTTATTTCCAGGAAGTGGACCAGTGGGTAGAGGGGAAAAGCCAGTGGCATCAGGATCAATATTACTGCCGGGCGGGGTTAATCCCGGGCCGGAAGTCTCTCCGCCTGCATTGTCTGGGTGGAATGGATTGGGTTTTTGTACGTTTTTTTGCCCCGCAATAAGAACTACTGCTGGAATAATAATCCCTGCAATTACCGCACCCACAGCCGGTTTTTTATCTTTGGCTGAACGAATGGCTAGGACCAGTCCCATGATCATGGTGACTAGGGAAAAAATGACGACCAGATAAACGAGCCACTTGAAAAAAGTGGTATCATACTCCCAGTCATTAACGGTCTTGGGTTGGTTTTCCGCCATGGGGTCTATTTCACTTACCCCGCGAGCCCAATGCTGATCAGTATGCACCCACCAGAGTTTTTGCGTGAGGCTTTGGGCTTCTCCTTCGTCCTTCTGGCGTGCAGGGTTTAGGATGAAATAAAAGCCGGAAACAAGATACATCGCTAGAAGCGGTGTAATGAAACAGCCAAGATAAAGGTGAATGCGGCGCAGCTGTTTCACTTACTTGAGTTGCCCAGGCTCGGGAATGAGTAACTTTTGGCCAGCCAATAAACGGTCGGCCTTCATTCCCGGGTTGGCCTTGAGTACCTGACTTTGAGAGACGCGTCCTTTAAGTCCTTCCTTCTTGAAGGCGGCATTATAGGCAGCGAGGATGGTGCTAAGAAATTCACCCGACTGAACAACGTGTTCCCGTGCCTTGAATTTTGGTGGAGCAGGATTGGTGCGGGTTGGGGTTGGTGCGGGAACTGGGCTGTTGGCAATTTTTTCTACAGTTTTCAATATCTCATCAATTTGCTTATTGGTAATTTCAAGATCATTGCGTCGATTTTTATCTAGCTCAGTCAGCTTTATTGCCAGTTCATCAATATCTTTATTACTGGCAAAACGGAGGGCATTCTCTCGCTTTAAATTTTCATTAGCCGCGCGAAGAATTTTCATTTCATTCTCCAGAGCCGTCATTTTACGAATCTGCAAATTATATGCCCCCTTCAATTCTTCCATCTCGCCGCGCAGTTGACGAATCTGCTCCATGAAATACTTGTTTTCTGCTGCGGCCGTCGAGGGGAGCGGTTTCTTTAGCTTACCCTTTTTGGTTGTGTTTTCCTGTGCACTAGTAGAGAGCGTGCTTAGAGCGAAGGCGGCGAACATCGCTGTGCAATTTATCAGACTCCTCATGACCTAATTCTAGATGCAGTAGGGCTATTATTCAAGTTTCAAGCTGCAGTGTGGGATGGTTTTCTCTTCCCGAAACCTTTGTCAGTTCTCAAGCTTCACGGGTGAATGTCAAAGACTCACTGCAACATGCTGCCAAGGTGCTGGTGAATGCTGGTGTGACCAGTGCTGATATAAACGCGCAATGGTTGATGACCCATGTACTTGGCTGCAGGCGGACTGAGTTAGCCCTAAAGCTATCTGAACCGCTCAGTGATGAAGAACAGGCTCGATGGGATGAGGTCGTAGCCAAGCGAATTCAACGTATCCCGCTTCAGCACATTATCGGAACCGTAGATTTTTGTGGGATAGAGCTTGATGTGAATGAACATGTGCTGATTCCCCGTCCTGAAACGGAGCTTTTAGCGGAGATGGCTTGGGTTGTGGCCGCCTCAATGAATCAGGCGTCCGTATTGGATATCGGAACTGGAAGTGGATGCTTGGCGATCGCTGTCGCCTTAAATGCCAGAAAAGCAACAGTGCATGCGTTGGATATTTCGGCCAATGCTCTTGAGGTTGCTCGCGCGAATGCCAGTCGTCATGGATTAAAGGAGCGGATTACATTTCATGAAGCTGATATGCGCGAACCCCTTCCAGTAAATGGATTAATTGATCTAATAGTGGCTAATCCTCCATATGTTCCTTCAAGGGATATCAGGGATCTTGAACCGGAAGTGCGTGATCATGATCCGCATCTGTCTCTGGACGGAGGCGAGGATGGGCTTGATTATTACCGGTCTCTAGCGGAAAACTTGCTACCGTGCCTGAGTGCCGAGGGTCGTCTAATGATGGAGATAGGTGAGGGGCAGGCTTCTGGAGTGGCTGATATCATCGGCTGCTCTGGAGGGAGAGTGCTAGAGATACTACCTGATCTGAATAACGTGGAACGAATCGTGGTTGCCTCGGCAGTTAATTCATGAACAATCCCGCACCGAGGAGTTTTTTCCGTGGATAGTCTTGAGATTAAAGGCGGCACACCACTCAATGGTGAAGTGCAGATTAGTGGGGCGAAAAATGCGGTGTTACCCATTTTAGCGGCAACGATTCTTACCCGTGAACCCTGTATCATTCGCAATGTGCCTGAATTGGCCGACGTGAAAACAATGTGCCAGATTTTGGAGAGTCTTGGGGCTACAACAAAAATTGAAGGGAAAACGGTGACGGTGCAGGCAGCCAAGGTCCGTGACTTTGCTGATTACGATTTGGTTCGTAAAATGCGCGGGTCACTTTGTGTTTTGGGTCCGTTACTTGCCCGCTTAAAGAAGGCCACTGTTTCCATGCCGGGAGGATGTGTGATTGGAACTCGCCCAGTGGACCTACACCGTAAAGCGATGGAGGCACTTGGAGCCAGGGTTAAGGTTGAAAATGGGTATATTATTGCCAGTGCACGTAAACTGACGGGGGGAGAAATGTTTTTGGGAGGTCGTGCCGGCCCCACAGTACTCGGTACGGCTAATGCAATGATGGCAGCCACCCTAGCAGAAGGGATTACAGTAATAGAGCATGCGGCTTGTGAGCCTGAAGTGGTCGATTTGGGTAAGTTCCTCAACAATATAGGGGCACAGATTCAAGGACTGGGTTCTCCCACGCTGACCATTACGGGAGTGAAGGAACTGGGCGGGGCAGAGCATGAGGTAATCCCAGATCGAATCGAGGCAGCGACCTATGCCATTGCCGGGGTGGTCACCAAGGGGGAAGTCACCTTGAAGGGAGCACGACCTGACCACATGAAAGCCGTGATTGAAAAACTGCGTGAATCGGGGGTGAAGGTGGATCAATCGAAAGGTAAGCTCACTTTCAAACGCGGGCGTGGATTGCATAGCGTTCACATCACCACCCTGCCCCACCCAGGGTTCCCAACCGATGTGCAGGCGCAGATGATGACTTTCATGACTCAAACGCCTGGTATCAGCGTTATCACTGAACGCATTTTTGAGAGTCGCTTTACTCACGTTCAAGAGTTGGAGCGGCTGGGGGCTGAAATCTCCATTGAAGGTCCAAGTGCGATTGTGCATGGAGTTCAGAAACTCTCTGGGGCCACAATTATGGCCAGTGACTTGCGTGCAAGTGCTGCGTTGGTTATAGCCGGCATGGTGGCCAAAGGGACTACACGGATCAATCGCATTTACCATTTGGACCGAGGCTATGAAAATCTTGATTCCAAACTCAAGAAACTGGGGGCTAAGGTTAAACGCGTGAGGCAAAACTAGGTTTGAACTGGCTGCTTTTGCGTCCTTCAGGTAGATTGTTACCACAATTTCACTAGGCCTAATCGAGACGATGAAATATCAAGCTACTAGTTTTGCCGATGGGGTTTTTACTGTTGTCTGCCCTCATTGCTCCAATGCACTTGCAGTGGATGAAGCTCAGCTGGGTCAAATTAATGAACAATTAGGAGGCCGATATGCCTGCCCACAAGGCTCATGCGGGAAGGAGATTGAATTTCCCTCTACCGAGGAGGCTCAGGAAATTATGACGGGCGTAGGGGCTCCCGTGCCGGAATCGGGAGCTGCAGCCCCCAGTGCACCTGCTTCAACCGGAGCGGTTCCTGCACCTCCTCCACAAGCCAATCCATCAGCCAAGCCTACGCCTCCCCCGGACGATGCCGCTTCGCCAGCACAGGAGGCTTCTGCTAATAAGACTGTTGCACCAGCGGCGAAGGCTGCTGAGGAAGAAATTGTTGTTGGTTTTGGAGGTGGATCCACGGCCACACTGGAGCGTGAGGCAGCTGGGTTGCATAAACTTTCGGTAAAGACCATTTTTCATAGCGATTGTGTGAAGGATAAAAGGGACACTTTTGATGATGAAGTGTCCAAGTTTCTCAGTAGCTTGGAGGAGGAGAATCTAGTGGGTGTCCACCCAGTTCAATACACGGCTGATGAAAAGAAGGGCAGCGATTTCGGGGTGATGATCATCTACAAGGCAGTTCCCAAGGAGGATTAACTGAAGAGATCCAGCTGAGGGGAGGGGGTCAGATTTCGTAATTTTTTCCGTTCCACCCTGGGGTTCACGCTGCCTTTCCTGGCTCCTGCACCTGTAAGATCGGTTTCCTCCAAGTTCATCAGGATTTCCTTCGCCCGCTCTAGAACAGGTTGAGGGACCCCCGCCAATCGCGCTACGTGTATACCATAACTCTGATCTGCTGCGCCGTCTATGATCTGGCGGAGGAAAACGATTTGATCGTTATATTCCCTGACCGCCACGTTCAGGTTAAAAACGCGTTGAAGGCGCTGGGACAGTTCAGTGAGTTCGTGATAATGAGTTGCAAAGAGCGTTTTGGTGCCTAGCTGCTGATGAATGTGCTCGACGATGGACCACGCTAGGCTAAGCCCGTCAAAGGTGCTGGTGCCTCGTCCGATTTCATCGAGGATGACGAGACTGTTCGAGCTAGCATGGTGGAGAATGTTTGCCGTTTCACTCATTTCCACCATAAAGGTGGATTGGCCGCGGGAAAGATTATCACTGGCCCCGATCCTTGTGAAGATACGGTCCAGCAAATCTATTCTTGCTTCAGTTGCTGGCACAAAACTCCCCGTGTGCGCCAGAAGAGCAATCAGCGCCACTTGCCTTATATAGGTACTTTTGCCTGCCATGTTGGGTCCTGTGATCAAAGCAATTTGCTTGTCCGCACTTAAATTCGTGCGATTGGGCACAAATCGTTCGTCCAGTATCGTTTGTTCGAGTACGGGATGACGACCATCCTGGATTTCAAGTCGACCTTCATGCCCCATGGTCGGACAGCAGTAATTGTAGAGCCGTGCGGTTTGTGCGAATCCTGCCAGTACATCAAGTTGGGCCAGTGAATCAGCAGCTTGTTGTATAGAGCGAAGATGTTTCAAAACAGTTTCTCTGACTTGCAGGTATAATTCATACTCGAGCTTCGTACTCCGTTCCTGGGCTCCGAGCACCTTGTCTTCCATCTGTTTGAGTTCATCAGTGATGTATCGTTCTCCATTAGCAATGGTTTGCTTACGCACATAGTGGGGAGGAACCTTGGCCAGATGGGTTTTGGTGATTTCAATGAAATAACCGAAAACATTATTAAATCGTACTTTTAAGGAGGGGATGCCCGTTTTCGCAATTTCGCGTTGCTGTAATTGGGCGATCCACTCCTTGCCTTCACTTGCTCCACCACGCAGTTCGTCCAGTGACGTGCTATAACCTTCACGGATGATTCCGCCTTCGCGTAAGGTAAGCGGAGGGTCATCAATGATGGCTTGCGCAATAAGTGAAACCACTTCAGGCAATTCATGGAGCTGTTCTGCCAGTTGCGCCAGCAGCGGGACTTCGGCGGCATCATCAAGATCCAGTACACCCGAATTACCGAGAGCTTCGTCAATTAGCGTATGTAGCGAAGTAAATTGTTCAATGGCTAGTCGCAAATTCAATAGATCGCGAGCATTACCCGTTCCTACTGAAAGACGGGTGATGGTACGCTCTAGATCACGCACTTCACGGAGATGATGTTTAAATTGCTCCAATCGGTTTCCGTCTTCAACCCAGGTTCGGACCGCACTTTGCCTTGCATGGATTCCCCCAGTCTCCGAAAGAGGCTGTGTCAGCCAATCACGCAGTCGCCTTGCCCCCATGGGGGTGACGGTGCAGTTCATCGAGTTGTACAGACATGCAGCATTGGGGGCGTCTCGGGTAAGAGGTTCGAGGATTTCCAGATTGCGAAGTGAAGCTCCATCGATTGTGAGAAAATCAGTATTTTGATAAAATTTGATCGGTTGCAAATGTGCTACGTCACGACGTAGAGTGTTAATCAGGTAGTGCAATGCGCCGCCGGCTGCACTAATGGCAGCAGGTCGATCCTTTAGGCCGAACCCGTCGAGAGATTTTACTCCAAAATGGCCCTTTAGAGTATATCCCGCCGAGTCGAAAGCGAAGACCCAATCCTCATGTTCATTGAGTACAGCCCCGGTATCGCCCAAAGCTTCTGAAATGCAAAAATTCCCCGCAGGAAGTACTATTTCAGCCGGCTTAAGTCGGTCCAGCTCTGTTCTTAGGTCAACTATGGATCCGGCTTCAGTAACCTTAAAATCGCCCGTGGTTAGGTCGATGAGGGTTAGCCCGTAGATATCCCTATTGTGACATATTGCGGCCAGGTAATTGTTCCGTTCAGCAGTAAGGATTTGTTCATCAAAATGAGTACCAGGGCTGAGGATCCGAGTGACCTCTCGATTAACAAGTTTCCCTGGTACTGCTTCTTCGGTTTGCTCGCACATAGCCACTTTACAACCGGCCTGAAGAAGTTTCCCAATGTAATTGTTTGCTGCGTGAAACGGTATTCCACACATGGGAGTGCTGCCACGCTTTGTTAAGGTGATATTTAAAATGTCGGCACCGGTTTTTGCATCACCAAAGAACAACTCATAAAAATCACCTAACCGGAACAATAGTAAAGTGTCTTTAGGCAACTCTCCCTTCAAGCGATGGTATTGTGCCATCATCGGTGTTTGTTTTGGAGACTTGGCCATTAGCAAAACGCTATCGTGAAAAAAAAAAATCGCGAAGAGAAAAATTTCTCTGTGTAAAACGTGTGAACATTTTTACCAAAGAGGGTAAAAAAAAACTATGCAAACACCCGTAAAGTGTTGTATAGGGATAGGCGAATCGCATACGTGCGATCCGACGATAACCCTAAGAAGGAGGTGTACGCTTCTATGGCAAAGAAAAAAGCTAAGAAGAAGGCAGCTAAGAAAAAGCCTGCTAAGAAGAAGAAGGCAGCTAAGAAGAAGCCTGCTAAGAAGAAGAAGGCAGCTAAGAAAAAGAAGCCTGCTAAGAAGAAGAAGGCAGCTAAGAAGAAGAAGCCTGCTAAGAAGAAGAAGGCAGCTAAAAAGAAGCCTGCTAAGAAAAAGAAGGCAGCTAAAAAGAAGCCTGCTAAGAAAAAGAAGGCAGCTAAGAAGAAAGCCAAGAAGAAGTAGTCTTCTTTCTAGTAAGGACTATTTCCACACGGCGGCGGGTTTCCCGCCGCTTTTTTTGTGTTTCAGCTTTGAATTTCAGGGCTAAAAGCGCACCGTAGGGCATGTCTTGTCTGATATTCGATATCGAAACGTCTGCTCTTCCAAAGGAGAATTTAGATGAGGCCCAGCTGGAATATTTGTTTCGGCCCGCTGAAAACCTTACTAAAGAGACGGAAAAAGAGCAAAAACGGAGTGAAATAGAACGCCAGTTCAATCTCTGGCCGTTCACGGCACAATGTGTCTGTATCTGCATGATTAATTCAGACAGCGGACGAGGTAAGGTATTGTATTTGGCTGACGATTTTGAGGAAGCTCCTTCTGATCCGATTGAATATGTGCCCTGCGTTGATGAGTCGGAGTTGCTCTCCCACTTCTGGGAACTGGCGGCCAAGTATAATAAGATATGCACTTTTAACGGGCGAGGCTTTGATGTCCCCTTTCTGTATTTGCGTTCAGCTGTATTGGACGTGCCGGTAACCCGTAAGGATTGGCTTGGTTACCGTTTCCAGACGGAGCCCCATTGTGATTTAGCTGATCAATTTACTTTTTACAATGTTGGCGGCTGGGGAGGTGCTGCGAGGAGATTTAATCTCGATTTCTACTGTAAAGCTTTCGGGATTGCTTCGCCCAAGGCTGAAGGGGTTACAGGAATGGATGTAAATGACCTTATGGCTGAAGGAAGATATAAAGAAATAGCCGATTATTGTGTTCGTGATGTGGTTGCGACGACCCGCCTTTATGAGGTTTGGCTCAAGCGATTGGCTGGCGTCAAATAACCAACTTGAGATTGAGTAATAGGTGGGTTTGTGCTTTTATCCTCGTACCCTAAACGCGTTGCCTGATTTAGACTGTGAGATGTCATCAACACCGCAAAAAAACCGGGAATGGGCGGACCTCTTGCAGGGGGCGTTGAAAATTCCAGACCGCTGGCAAGTGTTGCCTCATGAAATCGTTTTTATGCTGTTCATGGGAGCAGTCTGGGTTCGAGTAGGCTTGGCTTCTGGGTTTTCCCAGTCCAGTGCCGTTCAGTTTCTTCTATATCTTCTTTCACTTTTTTGGGTAATCGGTTGGTGTCAGGTTCGCCCGACACCCTATCGTTGGCGATTGCGGCTTTTGTTTACTCTGGCTATCAGCACTTTGTGCTACTTTTCCCTATCTGCAGCGGTCCCGCTTATGCATAACCCGAGTGGGATGGGGACACTCAACTGGCATCAGGACGCCGTATTAAGTCAATGGGATGCCCTTTGGCTGGGAGATATGCCTCGTAGACTCATGCTGCTGGCTCCTCCCAATTGGGTGACGGATATCTTCATGGCCTGCTATCTGTTCTTCTTCTATTACATCGTTGGGGGACTTTTGTATTATTGCCTCAAGGAATTAAACAAGTTCCGCATTATAGTGGTTGGTTTCTGCACGGTGTACGCATTGGGCTACGTAGGTTACATGTTGATGCCCGCAGTTGGTCCCGTAGATGAGTTAGGCTCTCGTGCTGGCGGGTGGTTGACCAATGCAGGAGGCAGGATTATTGCTGAACGCGGCAATGGAGTGGATGTTTTTCCGAGCATTCACATGGCGGCTTCTCTTTATTTGCTTATGTTTGATTTTGAGCATCGACGTACTCATTTCTGGTGGGTGTTGGCGCCGACCGTGGGTTTGTGGATCTCCACGGTCTATCTGCGTTATCATTATGGAGTGGACCTGATCGCCGGCATAATTTTGGCGTTGAGCTGTGTTTGGTTGGTGCGTTGGTTTGCTCAGTCGCGCCTGTGTGCTGATGTCGAAGCAGAATGTGAGGCACATGGCAGGCAATCTGCACAGATTCATAATGAAGGATAGAGGATGTTTTCCGGTGGGCTGGGTCAAAACAGTTCGGTTTCCCCTATGATTATTGGAGTGCCACGAGAAGTTAAGGCTGATGAGTATCGTGTCGGTCTTTTGCCTTCCGCAGCATATCAACTCGCGCAGCGCGGTCATCGCGTGGTGGTGGAAGTTGGCGCGGGTGATGGGAGTGGTTATCATGATGCAGACTACGTTGAGGCTGGAGCGATACTCCTTGAAAGCCCAGAGTCGGTCTTTTCGGAGGCAGAACTCATAGTAAAGGTAAAGGAGCCTCAACCTGAAGAGGTGCCACTGTTGCAAGCAGAGCAGATGCTCTTCACATATCTCCATCTTGCGCCTTCGTCTGAGTTAACACAATCACTGCTAGACTGTAAGTGCACCGCCATCGCTTATGAGACTATTGAGGTGAATGGCCATTTGCCATTACTGGAACCGATGAGTGAAATTGCCGGCCGTATGTCGGTAATTGTTGGGGGCTATTTTTTGGCGAAACATCACGGAGGTAGTGGGATTCTGTTGGGGGGAGTGCCCGGGGTTTTACCAGGGAAAGTGGTGGTACTTGGAGGAGGTGTGAGTGGGGTGAACGCTGCGCGCATGGCTACAGGCCTGGGGGCGGATGTCACCATCCTTGAAGTGGATGTTGAACGTATGCGCTTTCTGGATATCACCCTACACTCGGCTCATACACTATACTCAGATCAGGCTCATCTTATGGAGCTTCTTCCACGGGTTGATTTGCTCATTGGGGCTGTGCTCGTGCCAGGGGCCAAGGCCCCCCGCCTCATTACCCGACAGATGCTTCAAGTCATGCGGCCCGGCAGTGTGCTGGTGGATATTGCCATCGACCAAGGGGGATGCGCTGAGACCAGTCGTCCCACCACACATCACAACCCTGTTTATGTTGAGGAAGGAGTGACTCATTATTGTGTGACCAATATGCCTGGGGCTTATGCCCGCACGGCAACGCAGGCACTCACAAACGTGACTTTTCCCTATGTGGAACTCATTGCTGATCGTGGTTTAGGTTCAGCTTGTGAAGCCAGGCCTGAACTACGGGGGGGCATCAACGTGATGAATGGAATGGTCACCTGCCCTGCAGTTGCTGAGGCTCATGGCATGGAATGGGTCCCGCTGGAGCTATAAGACTCCATTACTTTGGCTCGCGGACGAAAGCGAGCAGAAGCACTTCCTGTTGTCTTGCTTATCATATATCCAGTCCGTGATTATAAACTTTTTCCAATTGACCTGCTTTTGATAGCTCAATCGGGCTGATTACTTGTTGATCCAGAGGTACCGGTGCGTTGTTGTATTTCTCGATTGTCGCGCGGTAAGGTTTCCAGTTCATATCTCCCACCCTCGTGAGTTTGCCCATTTCCTGACCTGTGGAACTCATCCAAGCATGGTAGACCAGCCAAGAACAGTACAGCTTGTCTTCAGAAAGTTCATATTTGAAATCATAGGGTTTGCCTATATGTGCTTCGAGCTCTGTCCGGAACTGTGGAATATGTTCCCGATACGCGGCCTTGAGACGATATGCTGCCCAGCGTTCGTTGCGACCCTTGATCTTCCATTCTTCAAAGGGAGTGTAAATTACACCGGGTCGGCTCGCTTCAATCACTGTCCATATCCCATCGCGATTGAGCAGCACTCCCACGTGTGAGTAGTTTGATTCAGTGACGCCTTCAATAGCCTCAATTAAGTCATCATCCAGCGGCAAAGCCTGAAAGATCAGATCACCTTCCTCCGGTTGATATCTTTTTGATTTACTCGACTTATTTGATTGCAGATCCATTATTACTGAATAATAAGGAAAAAAAATTCATCTGGGCCAATCGATAATAGATGGCAGAAAATCGATTGAATCAATGTTTAGGTCCAAATCTGACGATCCAGTGTGCGATACTGGATGGCTTCCGAGACATGTTCAGTTTTGAGTGATTCAGCCCCATTCAAGTCCGCAATGGTTCTTGAAACTTTTAGTATTCGGTCATACGCACGGGCACTTAAGGTGAGTTCCTCCATGGCTGCACGTAAGAGATCGCGCGTCTCCTTATCCATGGTGCAGTACTTTTTTATATCCTTCGGTTGCATTCTGGCATTGCAGGTAGGGTTGCCTTTCCAACGTCTGTATTGCTGGCCACGTGCTTCCATAACACGCTTACGGATCTCTTTACTCGGTTCGCCTTCAGTCTCGGCGTCCAGTTCGCGGAAATTCACTGGCGGCACCTCCACATGCAGGTCGATTCGGTCCAGTAAAGGTCCTGAAATTCGGCCAAGGTAATTTTGTATTTCACGTGGACTACTACGGCTTTCGTCAGGCATTTTGCCGTCTGGAGTGGGGTTCATGGCAGCTATGAGCATGAATTCAGCAGGAAAGGTCATCGTGCCAGCAGCCCGACTGATCGTTACATGCCCCTCCTCCAACGGTTGTCGCATTGTTTCCAGGACACCGCGGCGAAACTCAGGCAACTCGTCCAGAAACATTACGCCATGATGCGAAAGTGAAATTTCGCCCGGGGAGGGGTTGATACTTCCCCCCAAGAGGCCTGCATCACTGGCGGTGTGGTGAGGAGAGCGGAATGGACGCTGGGAGACCAACGCCTGATGAGGCTTTAATAGGCCCGCTACACTGTGAATCCGTGTGGTTTCAAGTGCTTCATTGAGTGTGAGAGGGGGCAGGATTGACCTCAAACGTTGAGCGAGCATGCTTTTCCCGGTACCGGGAGGACCGATAAGAATGAGGTTATGCCCCCCAGCCGCTGCAATTTCCAGGGCACGCTTTACTGTCTCCTGCCCTTTTACTTCATTGAAATCGTGCTCAGTATCGACTTGGTTTTCAAATATTGCCTTGGTGTTGATGAGCGTGGGAGTGATGAGAGAGGTTCCTGACAAAAAGCTGGCTGCTTCACGTAGGTTTTTGACGGCGATGACTTCAAGTCCATCAACCACGGCCGCCTCTGCGGCGTTATCATCAGGAACAAGAATGCCGAGTCGGTCTTGCGCCTTTGCCATGAGTGCAATTGGTAGCACTCCCTTGACGCGTCTGATTTCACCGGTCAAGGCAAGTTCACCGATAATCGTGTAATCTTCAGAAAACTCTCCATTACTTTGTTGGTTGGCAATTAGCCAGGCTAGGGCAATCGCCAAATCAAAGCTCGGTCCTTCCTTGCGAAGATCAGCAGGCGCAAGATTGATGGTGGTTTTGCCTGGTGGCAGGCGATAACCGGAACTAGTGAGGGCGGTAGAGACACGTTCAACGGACTCTCGCACTGCCGCATCGGGTAATCCCACGACGACAATCCGTTCTTCTCCGGGCCCCACATGCACCTCTACTTCGACAGGCAGGGCGTCAACGCCACGTAAAGCCGCCGCATGAACCCTGGAGAGCATGAGACAATCTAGTGCAATTTATATATTACGCCATGAAAAGTTGGCGGAATATGAAAGTGGCGGAGGGGGCGGGATTCGAACCCGCGGTAGGGGTTAACCTACGCACGCTTTCCAAGCGTGTGCCTTCGACCACTCAGCCACCCCTCCTGAAAAAGCGGAGTTTGGCCAAGAGTAATCAGGCAAGCAAGGTTTTCCTAGGACTTCAGCCTTGATTCGGTTCCCATTAGGGCGTTTCAATCAATGACTGTGTCTACACCCGGCATGAAAAAGTGCCCGTGCCTGTCCTGCGGCGAGCATATAGAGTACCCTTCAGAATACGAGGGGATGAAGTTTGCTTGTCCTCATTGCGGACAGGCTACACTGTTGAAAACGTCAGCAGCCTCAACAGTTAAGCTTCCCGAATCTGCTGTTCCAGCGCCCCCGGCGATGGGTTCTATGTCGCCTACTTCCACGACTCTAGCGCCCCCCCCTATGGGGAGCATGTCTTTGTCTTCAGCGGATGCATCTGCGGTGCCAGATCCATCCTCTTCACCGGACCAAGAGTCCGATCCGTGTGTTTGCGAAAATTGCGGGGCGGCTATGGTGACGGAAGATAAAGTATGTGTGGAATGCGGTCACCGTCGACCTTCAGTCAGTAAATGGAACGGAACAGCGGTATTCAGGTTGATGGCTTGGATTTTGCTATTGGTAGAGTTGGCGGTTTTGGGCCTTCAATGGACGACGGAGGGCGAACCTTTTGGCTTGCGTAAACGTACACGACACGCCGTTTTGGTGAAATTGGGTTTCGAAGAGGAGGCTGTAAAGCCATCTGAAGGTGGAACCAACGGGGTGCCGATGACTGCTACGGCAACGGTCAAGGATTCCGATCTAAAACTAAAAAGCCATGCAATTGAAACGGACAAGGACAATGGAACGCTTTGGATTAAAGGAGTTGTGGAGAATATATCGCAGTACCGATATTTGGGATTGCGCGTGAGGTTTGATCTTAAGAATGCTGCCGGGAATGTTATTCCTGATGGAGAAGTTTCAGCTTACCATCAATCATTAGAGCCAGGCAAAGAATGGACCTTCAAGGTGTTGTTACTGGATCCTGAAGCAACCGATTATGTTCCCATCTTGCCGATTAAAGGGGTCCGATAGCACTAGCATAGATTGTTGACCCCAATTTATCCGGTCCCTACGCTTACGCGTGATAGATGGAATCTCTGCTGAAAAATCCCCGTGTATTGATTGCTGCAGCTCTATTGGCCGGGGTTATTGCCATCTTGGTTTATTCTGGGGCCGATGACGGAGGAAATGAGGACAGACCGCAGACTTCCGGGCATCAAAAGATGCTTGCGAAGCTGGCCGTCATTGCAACTGATAGTGACAATGTTTTTTTCGGTGACGCATCTATTAATCGTGCTCGTGCACAACTTCTAAGTGTCCGTCCCGGCGATCCTCAGGAAATCGGCTTGAGATTTGGTTTGGGAGCCAATGAATTACGAAGAGGAGAGACAGAAGCGGCGATTGAGCTGCTACAAGAATGTTATGATTTGCTCACCAAAGCATCTCATACAATCCCGCCAGAAGTGCGCACTCAGGTACGTAAAACAACCACCTTCCTACTGGCGGTAGCCTACCTGCGTTTGGGAGAAAACGAAAACTGCGTTGATTGCCACACTAGTGAGAGCTGTATTTTCCCGCTCAAAGGGGGAGGAATTCACGAAAAACGGAAAGGGTCACAGAAAGCTATTCCTTATCTGGAGGAAGTATTGGCCCTCGCTCCGGATGATGCGGCGGCACGGTGGCTCCTGAATCTGGCGCACATGACCTTGGGATCCTACCCCAAGTCGGTTCCTGAGAAATATTTGATGAGGCCTGAACTATTTGACTCCGATGAAGACTTTCCACGCTTTACCAATATTGCCAAGCGGGTTGGTTTGAATACCTTTAGCCTCTGT
Organism: Verrucomicrobiota bacterium; assembly: GCA_030747505.1. Taxonomy (GTDB): domain Bacteria; phylum Verrucomicrobiota; class Verrucomicrobiia; order Limisphaerales; family UBA1100; genus UBA1100. The sequence continues at coordinate 61,010 of JASLKQ010000001.1, forward strand.
GGAGGAGCGATATCCGATGATTTTAACGGGGATGGATTATTGGATATTGTTGCCTCCAACTGGGGTCCCAAGGGGCAATTGAGATATTTCATTAATACTGGTAAGGGAAAGTTCATTGACCGAACTGAAAAAGCCGGTCTCACCGGTTTGTATGGTGGATTAAACATCAACCAAACCGATTACAATAATGATGGTTATCCGGATATTTATGTAATGCGCGGGGCATGGCTCGGTGAGCAGGGCAAACATCCTAATTCGCTGATTCGTAATGATGGAAATGGAACCTTTACCGACGTCACTTTTGAAGCGGGCTTGGCCAGTGATAATTTTCCCACACAAACCGCTTCCTGGGCTGATTACGATAATGATGGGTTATTGGATTTGTATGTGGGGAATGAAGTTATCGGCGAAACCCCTGTCCCTTCGCAGCTTTTTCATAATAACGGGGATGGAACCTTCACTGACGTGGCAGAACAAGCAGGGGTGCAAAATAATCGTTATGCTAAGGCAGTGATTTGGGGTGATTACGACAATGACAATGATCCAGACTTGTACGTTTCCAACTACGGGGAGCCGAACCGATTATACCAAAATCATGGCGATGGCACCTTTAGTGATGTGGCTCCAGCCTTGGGTGTTGATCGCCCTATTTGGAGTTTCCCTGCTTGGTTCTGGGATTTTAATAATGACGGTGCGCTTGATATTTTTGTATCGAGTTACGAAATCCCTGATGGCACCGGATTGGTGGCTAAGAGTTATCTTGGACTCCCTTTCGAAGCGGAAACTTTATGCCTATATCAGGGTGACGGAAAAGGAGGATTTAAGGAAGTGGCTCGAGAACAGAAACTGACCCAGCTTTCACTCCCGATGGGTTCCAATTTTGGCGATCTGGATAATGACGGATTTCCAGATTTTTATTTGGGAACCGGTTATCCGAATTATGAGGCGCTGATGCCCAATCTGATGTATCACAATCAGAGAGGCAATAGCTTTGCTGATGTTACCACAGCCGGGGGGTTCGGCCATTTGCAGAAGGGTCACGCGGTAGTGTTTGCAGACCTGGATAATGACGGGGACCAAGATGTGTTTGAGCAAGTGGGAGGAGCCTATCCCGGCGATGGGTTCGTGGATGTGCTTTTCGAAAACCCGGGTTTTAAAAACCATTGGATTAAACTTAAATTAATTGGAATCAAATCAAACCGGGCAGGCATTGGTGCGCGAATCCGGGTTGAGATCACTGAAGCTGGCAAGAAACGTTCGGTTTATTGCCATGTCAATAGTGGTGGCAGTTTCGGGGCCAGTCCGCTCCGCAAAGAAATCGGGATAGGCAAGTCCGAGTCCATTGATCTATTGGAAATACATTGGCCAACCAGTGGTATAACCCAGACCTTTTATGATGTTCCAGTTGATGTGTGTTTGGACATTCAAGAGGGCGAAAATAAATACAAGGTCTTTTTTCTGCCCAGAATTAAGTTTTAGCCGCATAATCGCTCGTTTACCGTAAAGGCCGCCGGGTTCCAAGTTTCGGTCCTTCGATTACAAAATGAGGTAATATTTACAGTTCGCTATTTTCAAGAATTCTGTGTTATTAGTTAATGCTAAGTGAGTTAATCACTCTATTAGAGATATATTTTTTATGGAAAGCGAAAGTCAACCGGAGAGTAGTGTCATTAAATTGTGGAATCCCAATGCGGCAGCTAATTTGGCTATTTTATTCAGCCCAATTTTCAGTGCCTGGCTTATGGCGAAAAACTGGCACGAGCTAGGCAAGCCAGATGAGGCCAAGAAATCCATGATGTGGGTAAAAATCTGGATCGGATTTTTGCCTGTATATCTCCTTGTTGCTGTGCTGGCTCCCGACATTCCCGTAATATTTGTATACTTAATTCTGTTGGTTGCCTGGTACTATAAGCTCGGGAAAAAGCAAATAACATATGTAAAAGAAGCAGGTATTCAGTACGAAAAGAAGGCATGGGGAAAACCAGTGTTGATCGCGCTTGCCGCCACAGTGATATGGTTTATGGCCGCTGCAGCAGTCGGCGGCGCTGCGGCATTGGCAAATCCCCCTAAAGAGATGATGCAGGCGGCTGCTCTCCCTGTAGTTAACCAACTTGCATTACAGACAGGAATAAACGCGACTTGCTCATCGGTCGTCATTACGGGCGAATCTTCCAAGGGAGTATACGATGCGGTAGCCACTATGAGTGATGGAAGTACCCTTAAGATTCAACTTGTGCTCAAGGGCCAGCAGTTACTCGTTAATCTCCTTCCTCAGTGAACAATCATTAGAGCCATGGGAGATGCGGGGAAAGAACCCTCCGGAGCGTCGAAGGTCTGTAAGGTTGGCATGGCTTCCTGCGTTTTGGGAGTGGTTAGCGGTATAGGTATATTTGTAAATTTCCTGATAACTGCAGTCGTTGTGTTAACCGATAGTACGCCTAACATGATTGTCGTAGGCGCGTCTGGTATTGTATGGGTTGTCTTTGCTGGCTTCTCTCTTGTTGGAATTATTGCCGGGATTTATTCATGTCTGGAGAAGGGAAAATCAAGGGTTCCCGCGGTAGTAGGAATTGGAGTTAACGCACTGGTTCTGTTATTTACGATAGTAATTATGACGGTCGGTATTCTAAATAAATAAGGAATGGTGGAGCCATGGAGAATCGAACTCCAGACCTCGTCATTGCGAACGACGCGCTCTACCAACTGAGCTATGACCCCACAAAGGTGTACCTTCACTACAACCCCTGTCCTCCCATCGCAAGCGCAAAGCTATTTCTTGATCTTGTAGACCTTGCCTCTCGGGTTTGAGGAGATCAGTTCAAAATATTCCTTATCGGCTCGGTCTAAAACCAAGAGCTGCATTAACTGCGAATTGTATGCGGTCTCATCAGTAATGATTGCAAAGGGTGGATTCAGGGAAAAGATCAGGTGGCGATCAGCAGTTTCGCCTTTGGGGTTGTTCAGTTTGTACTTTTGGCGGGTATCCAGTCTTTCTGCTCCTTTCAACCTCATTGAAGGGTATATCCAACTGACCTTGGAATAAGGGATTTTAGCGACCTGATCATCCAACAAGGTTGCTTCAATTGCCTCAGGCTGAAGGTTCAGTTTTTTTGTGTGTAACAGTAACCCTCGAGTGGATTGCAGGGAGATGATTTTGGAATTCCACTCGATTTTTTGCCCGTAGGCGGTCATTGCTTTCATCTGTTTTGCGTCAATCTTTTTCCCGTATTCGCAAATAACCAGCTGAGCAAGATCAATCAGTAGGGCTGGTTGTTGATCTTGCGGATAGTAGGAAATCCACAGGGCATTCCCATCCAGTTTGGTGGCTTGAAAACGCACCAACAATGGAGAGGGAGCTTGTTCACCGGTTCGAAGGTTCCGTTCACTGAATGAATGAAGGACATGATAGAAGTTTAATAATTTAGATGGAAGAAACAGAAAAATATCCCGAGTGGGTTCCACAGGGAGATGGTCTTCTATGTCAGACAATACTTCATCGGGGTCCAACTGTGCGTGTTGAAATAGATGTTCTACGGCCAAGCCGGTTCTGCCTTTCTGATCTCCATGGTGAAAGTATTCCGCAACCGTTCTGCCCAGATGAGCGGCTAATCTGGGTGAGTCGGTGGTCATCATTTTGGCAAATACATACGTATCATGGGTCTGGTTATTGGGTGAGGTAAGGACGTTTCTTTCAGCATGAAACCATACCGCAGACCCCCAGTCCCACCAGGTGTGAACATAATCGCCGGGCTTGGATTTATTTTTGATATCATCCAGCAACTTTACCTCTGAGGACTGTAGGACAGTCGGCAAAGCCCGTGATCGGTCCTTTGCCAACTGTACGTTTGGCCACAAAATTCCAGCGCATAACCCAACCGTGGCTATATGGGTTGCGATTTTTCTGGTCAGCCAAGGGATGGTAGTTGTTGGCTCACTTGGAGCAGGGTTTGATGGCTTACGTTTTTTGACCGGATTGTCATTCTTTTTGGGTGAAATCCTGTTATACAATTCAACCATTGTTCCCGGTAACATGACTGCTGCCAATGCAGCAATTGGCACCGCGTGAACAGTGAACCTGTGCCCCCCCCAATGAGCGAAAATACCGATGCCGATGAATGGAAGTGCAATTGAGAACTCAGGAAAAACAAACAGTAATAGGATATAACCTATCAGTGCAATTATGCACCCCCAGGAGGATCCACTGATTCGTTCCATTAAGTTGCTCCAAGAGGAGCTTCGGGCTTCAATAATGGTTTCTATTACATTTTTATATTGGAGAGGGGCCCGGATGGAATCCGTGGGGTTTAGTGTGGCTTGTTGTTCAGCATATAACCATTGGTAAATCTGAGTATTCTGGATTTTCGGGTAATATGTCGCAGCATAACGAGGGATACTCTTCAGGGTTTCATTAAAGCTGCATAAAAACACTAATCCGGCAAGTGCTCCTGCTATCATTAGCCGTTTGCTGAGAAGGGAATCCCACTTGATATATAGGGTGCATACGGACAGGGCGATGAGAAGCAGAATACTAATGGAGAATGAGTTCGTTTGGGTTGCGATAGCGATTCCCGAAGCGTATGAACACAAAGCCGTGGAAGTGCCCAGTAAAAGAGTAGCCGAGAGAGAGAATGAAATTGATTTGGGAGAATCATTTTTTCGTTTTATCCACCAGACCACGCCTCGATAACCAAGAAACATTAGGTTCAACGAGGTTATGATTGGAGTGCCTGAACTATAAAAAAACGGGTAAAAAAAAGTGATGAAACTGGCCCCGATCAGCCATCCCACCGACTCCGTCTTGTTTGCCTGAAGTAGCAGATAAAGAATCAGGGCCGGAATGGTAACTGAAAACATATCTGTATCAAAATAGCCGGCCATGGTTCGGTTGAAATAACTCGAACCAGCTACTGCTAGGCAGGCTGCGCAAAAACCGGTCAAAATGGACCCATAAAGGCGGCCGATGAGAACCATGGGAATTGCCAAGAGACCAGCAGCATAAACCGGCATATAAATGGTGGTGGATGCTGCCGGAATATCGAGCAGATGGTTTAAGGCAACCCCAATGACGGTTAAGGCTCCGAAATCTATGACTTTGGGTTGGCGTTTTAATGGTTCTGCAGGTGGCTTATTGGGCCTGTTTTGGTTAATGATGGAGGAAAACAGATAACTATCGTGAGTTGTGGGAAGTAGGGTTGTATTCCATTGCATGTGCGGCTGGGATTTGGCGTGAGAAACCCACTCCATTCTTAACCAGGTGGAGAAAGCCCAAGCGATTAAGATAGCAAGAGCCGTTAATCCATGATGAACCCACCTGTGATGTGAAGGCGGATTTTCGTCAGCGGATTTTTTTTGGCAATGGTCTTCTTCGTTAAGGTTACTCATTTCACCAAACTGTCGAAAGGGTGTTAAGATATAATTGATGAGGCAAACAATAAACATTCACTTAAAGCATCGGGTTTACTGTGGTGGATAACTCATATAGGTTCCACGCTTTACAGTTTACTCCTGAGGAGAGAGCCTATTGAACCAATGGGTGCTGATGTGCCAACTCAGGATAGAGAGGAGGATCTATTGTGGTATGCGGTTCACACCAAACCAAGATGTGAGAAAAAGCTTCGGACGTGGTGTGTCCGAAATGAAATAACCTGTGAGCTTCCTACGTATTCCTCTTTAAGAAAATATCGTGGTAAAGAGGTGGAATTCAGCAAGCCTCTTTTTCCCGGGTACGTGTTTCCCCGAGTGCCTGTTTCGAATGCACAATTTATCTACCGCAGCAATTACGCGGTGAAACTTCTCGAGCCGGTAGATCAAGAGGAGTTTAGCAGTCAATTATCGGCCATAATTGTTGCAACTGAAAATATGGAGCAGATTCGGTTGGTGCCGAATATTTCAGTAGGGTCTCGTGTCGTGATCCGAAATGGGCCATTAGCTGGAATTGAGGCTTGGGTGCAGGATAGGGATGGACCGAGTGAAGTCATTCTGAGATTGGATTTTATAGGGCAAGCTGCGGCAGTAAGCCTGTCTGTTGAGGAATTACAGTTGGTGTAAAAGAGCTTGCTATATGGCCCACATCCACATATTTTCGATTTGTTAAGTATGTTTAGTTTAGGCTGAACGTATTAATCATTCTGGCCTATAAATACGGTTATGCTTTTGCGAACCGACGGGCGCGGCGCGTTCAACTTGTTTTTATTCCTATAAAACCACTGAAAAACCCTGATACAACAGACAGCAGTACTCTGCCTAAGGTACGTATGGAGTTTGCGGATGCGGGAGGGCGTTTCGCTCTTTCGCTCGGGCTTCCCAGATCGGTCGGTGAAATATATGGCCTTTTGTATCTATCGACCAAACCCATGTCGGCCCCTGAGATTGGAGCCGCACTTTCTATAAGTAAGGGCAGTGTGAGTACGGGGACTCGGCAGCTGTTGAGTTTAGGCTTCATCCAGAAGGTATGGCTGCAGGGGGAGCGAAAAGATTATTTCGAAGCAGTGATAGAATTGGGAGAAATGGCTCAAATGGCCTATGAACGAATTGTTAAGCATCGCACACAAGAGGCTGAACGTAGGTTCGATTCATTAAGGAATACTCTGGCCCAAGAGGAAAAAGAGATTAATCAAGAAGAGTGTGCAATTATTAGGGAGAGACTGGAAAAACTGGGAAAATTACAAGAACGAGCCTCCAAATTGATTCCTTTGATTGAAAAGATAATACGGTGATGTCACCACAAATAGCTCTATTTGGATGTGGATATTGGGGGAAGAATATTGCACGAAATTTATATGAATTAGATGCACTTAAAATGGTATGTGACCCTTCTGATACCGGGCAGAGCAAAGCTCGGGAGATGGCTCCGGAAGTGGATGTGGTCTCAGACTTCAAAGAGGCATTCTTGAATGAAGATATCCGGGGTGTTGCTATTGCTACGCCTGCAGAAACACATTTTGAGCTTGCGAGGTGCGCCCTGGAAGCCGGGAAGGACGTATTTGTAGAGAAGCCCCTAGCTCTTAATGCTGCTGAAGGGATACGCTTATGTCAATTAGCTCGGGATCAGGATCGGATTTTGATGGTGGGGCACCTATTGGAATATCATCCAGCGGTGGAGTATCTCAAGGGGATGACTGAAAAAAAAGAACTGGGGGAGCTGCGTTATATCTATTCGCACCGGCTGAATTTTGGAAAGGTTCGCACTGAAGAAAATGCTTTGTGGAGTTTTGCTCCTCATGATGTGGCGGTGATTTTGCGGCTGACGGGGGAAATGCCGCAGGAAGTTCAGTGTACAGGGGGTAGTTATTTAACACCGGGACTGACTGATGTAACGATGTCTGTGCTCAAATTCGAATCCGGGGTCCGTGCACATGTTTTTGTGAGCTGGCTGAATCCCTATAAGGAGCAGAAGTTGGTTGTGACTGGATCTGAGCGAATGGCGGTTTTCAATGATGTGACGAAGGAAAAACTCGTGCTTCATGAGCAGAGGGTTGATTTTCAAGGAGCCCAACCATTGTTGAGGGATCAGGGGGCCGAAACGGTTGAATTGCCTGATGCCGAACCTTTGCGAAGGGAGTTCGAACACTTTATCCATTGTATTGAACACCGCCAAAAGCCACTGACAGATGCAGAAAGTGGGGTTCGAGTGTTGAAGGTTCTTGAGGCTTGCCAGAAATCCATGGATTTAAACGGACAAAGCGTAATACTCTGATGGAGACAAATAACCAGATTCATCCGACGGCAGTTGTTGACCAACCTTGTATCATTGGTGCTGGAACACGCGTATGGCATTTTAGTCATATTTGCAAAGGGGCGCAGATTGGAGAATGCTGCAGCATTGGACAGAACATATTCGTTTCCGGAGGCGTGGTGATGGGAGATCGGGTTAAGGTACAAAATAATGTGTCTTTATATGACGGCATCACAATTGAAGATGATGTTTTTCTTGGGCCCTCATGCGTGCTTACGAATATTACCAACCCCCGTTCGCAAGTGGTTCGTAAAGCGCTCTATGAGAAAACACTTGTTCGTCGGGGTGCAACCATCGGTGCGAATGCGACGATTGTTTGCGGCACCCAAATCGGTCTTTATGCATTTGTAGGGGCCGGAGCTGTAATACGGAGTGATGTTCCTGATTATGCCATGATGCTTGGGGTGCCGGCAGTTCAAAATGGCTGGGTGAGTCGCCATGGACACAAGCTTGAATTTGATGAAGAAGGCATAGCTATCTGCCCTGAATCGAAACTGCGTTATCAACTTGAAGACGGGAGGGTGTGTTGTCTTGATTTGAGTGAAGAGAATCCTCTCCCAGAGGAATTGGCTTCCGGGAAGGGGGCTTATCAAGACTATAAGCAAAAAGAGGCTTGATGGAATTTATTGATCTTAAAACGAGGCTGGAACGCATTCGTGAGAAAGTTGATCAGCGCGTGGCGGCGGTACTGGATCATGGGCAGTTTATTCTGGGTCCCGAGGTGTACGAACTTGAGCAAACGCTTGCTTCCTATGTTGGGACGAAATATTGCGTTGGAGTTTCCAGCGGAACCGATTCGCTACTCATTGCACTGATGGCTCTGGAGGTTGGTTCAGGTGATGAAGTGATTACAGTTCCCTACACGTGGATTTCCACTGCCGAAGTGATAGCCTTAACGGGAGCTAGGCCGGTTTTTGTGGATATTGACCCAGAAACCTGGAACATGGACCCTAATCTTTTGGAAGATGCCATTACTGAGAACACCAAGGCAATCATGCCTGTGGGCATTTATGGCCAGACTGCGGACATGGATTCAATTAATCAAATTGCCAACCGCCACAATTTGCCTGTTATTGAGGATGCTGCGCAAAGTTTTGGTGCCACCTATCATGGGCGCAAGTCCTGTGCGCTTTCAACGATTGGGAGCACATCATTTTTCCCCTCCAAGCCATTGGGTGGCTTTGGGGATAGCGGTGCGCTTTTCACTGATGACGATGAGCTAGCAGAAAAATTTCGGTGGATTAGGGTCCATGGGCAGGAACGCAAGCATCGCCATCCTATCCTGGGCGTGAATGGTCGGCTGGATACAATCCAGGCTGCAGCCCTGCTTGCGATCTTTGAAATATTTCCTGAAGAAGTTGAGCAGCGTCAGGCAATTGGTTCTCAATATAATTCTCTATTATCAAAAATAGATGAGCCAAACATAGAATTGCCGCACGTCGCGGAGCAATCAACATCAGTGTACGCCCAATACACGATCCTATCTGAAGACCGGAATAATATTCAGGACCGTTTAAAATCCTCTAATATTCCCTCAGTAGCCTATTATGCCGTGCCATTGCATTTACAGCCGGTATTTGCGGGCTTGAACCATAAATATGGTGATTTCCCGGTAACGGAGAAAGTTGCCGACCAATGTCTCAGCCTTCCGATGAGTGCTTGCTTACGGGTTGAGGATCAACAGGCTGTGGTTGAGGCCATACAATCGTGACCAATCCTCCCGAGAACCAACAGATTCCGCTGCACAAAATGTTCATCCAGATTTGGGGACTTCTGGAAACTGAAGACCGTCGCCGGGCAATGGGAGTGCTGATGCTCATCCTTGTCGGGACCCTCTTGGAAATCCTAGGGGTGGGCTTGGTTATCCCCGTGGTTACCCTGCTCAGCCAGCCTGAATCAACCTCTACTTCCTCCGAATTAAAGAGTTTGCATAAGGCCTTGGGTGCGCCGGCTCATAGTGTCTTTATGTTTTGGGCACTGGGAGGGTTGCTCTTGGTCTTTGTGATCAAAAACGCGTTCATCATGTTGTCCACCTGGTGTCAGGTACGTTTCTTGTTCAACTATCAATCCAAGCTATCTGGTAAATTGATGGCAGTCTACCTCAACCGTCCCTACGCATTCCACCTGCAACACTCGACTGCTGAGTTGCTGCAGAAAATCAACGGTGAGTTGGGATCACTCATCCATGGAGTTCTGAGCCCCATTTTGTGGATTATCAGCGAAAGCTTCGTTGTTGTCGGTTTGCTGCTGCTGGCTTTATCAGTCAATCCACTGTGTGCTCTGATCGCCATGTGCGGCCTGGGTGCGGCGTTTTGGGCCTACTACCACTTCTTCAAGGCGCGTGTGGAATTCTGGGGTTGCCGTACTCAAGAACATTCTGAGGGCATGTATGAGCAAATGCAGTGCGGATTGGGTGGCATCAAGGAAGTGAAGATTTTTGGTAGAGAAAGATTTTTTTCCGACACGTTCGCTCTCCATGCTCAAGAATCAGCACGATACACATCTCGACATGAATTCCTAGTACAGTCGTCCCGTTACGTCATTGAGCTGTTGGTAATTACAGTTTTGCTGGGGGCAATCATGCTACTGGTTGGCGTAGGCGGCGGAACAGGAGCTGTCGTTCCCACACTCGCCTTTTTTGCCGTTGCTGCTTTTCGACTCATGCCTTCTTCCCAGCGCCTGATGGGTAACGCCAACAGCATCCGTTACGGTGCTCGATCTCTCCGCCTGTTGCGTCCTGACCTGATTGAAATCTTTGACCAACAGGGTGCCTGTTCTGAGGAGATTAGCCCCTTCTTCTTCCGACATGAGCTCAAGCTTCGGCATGTGTCTTTTAGATATAGCAAAGGACACGAGGAAGTGCTGAAAGAACTAAACCTTACCATTCCGCACGGAGTCATGATCGGTTTTCAAGGTAAAAGTGGTGCAGGTAAAACCACGTTGGTAGATCTCATTCTGGGGTTATTAGAGCCCACTCAAGGAGAAGTGGTAGTCGATGGGGTTTCCATCCAGAAAAACCTATCGGGCTGGCAGGCAAATATTGGCTATGTGCCCCAGAGCATCTTTCTCACGGACGATACATTGCGGCGGAATGTGGCGTTTGGGATTGAGGATCAAAAGATCGATGAGTTACGAGTTCACGAGGTATTATGCCAAGCGCAACTTGAGGAATTCGTGAACTCCCGTTCAGAAAAACTGGAAACCTTGGTCGGTGAACGCGGCATTCGTCTTTCCGGTGGCCAACGTCAGCGTATCGGGATAGCACGTGCCCTCTACCACGACCCCGACATCCTCGTCTTGGATGAGGCTACCGCCTCGCTTGATCTCGACACTGAGGTGGAATTCATGAAAATCATTCATTCTCTGAAAAAGAAAAAAACCATCATTCTTATTTCTCACCGCCTATCTGCTATGGAAGGCTGCGACAGGAAATATCAAATACAGGCCGGACGCTTGCAGCCCCTGGGGACTCCTTCCGCTAAAAGCTGACATGAAAACTACCCGATCAAAAATTCTTGTAATCGGTGGCGCAGGCTTTATTGGGAGTCATGTTGTCGCCGAGTTACTTAAAACCAAGGTTGCTGAAGTGGTCATCTACGATAATTTTGCCCGTGGTAAGGCAAAATATATTGCTGAATATCTGAAGGATTCACGCTGCACCGTTTGGCCCCATGGTGGCGATATTCGCGACCTGGACCTACTCAACGATGCCATGGCTGGCATGGATGGGGTTATTCACCTTGCGGCCATGTGGCTTTTGCACTGCCGTGACTATCCCCGCACCGCCTTCCACGTAAATATAGAAGGGACGTTTAATGTTCTCGAGGCGTGTGTAAAAAATAACATTAAACGCCTGGTCTATTCCTCGTCTGCTTCTGTTTATGGCGATGCTGTTGAGGTTCCCATGACCGAGGCACATCCCTTCAAAAACCGCAATTTTTATGGGGCCACCAAGATCGCTGGTGAGGCCATGTGTCGAGCTTATTACGATCGGTATGGCCTTGACTATGTTGGCCTGCGTTACATGAACGTCTACGGCCCACAACAGGATCAGCACGCCGTTTACTCTGGAGTCATCCCCACCATGCTCAACAAGATTGATGCCGGAGAGCCTCTTGCCGTCAATGGAGACGGCTCTCAGGCCTACGACTTCATTTATGTCGATGATGTTGCTCGATCTAACGTACTCGCGCTTGAGGCCTCTGCCACCGACGAATTCTATAACGTAGGCACAGGTGTTCAGACTACCATCCGAGAGCTCTGTGACACCATCCTCGAATTGAAACAATCAGGCCATGAGGTTACTTACCAGCCTTACAGTGCGGACGATTCAAGGCGACTGGTTCAGAACCGGATCGGTTGTCCCAAGCAGGCTGATGAACAGCTTGATTTCCGACACCAGATTTCCCTGCGGGAGGGCCTGCAAAAACTGATTGATTGGCGCAATGCCGGTAACTAAGCCCAGGCAAATCCAAATTGCTTCACCCGTTATAGGTCAGGACGAAATTCAAGCTGTCTGCGAAGTGCTTGAATCAGGCTGGTTAACCCAAGGACCGCGTGTGGCAGCTTTCGAGAAAAAGTTCGCCGAGATACACGGTGTCAAACACGCTATCGCTGTCACCTCCTGTACCACCGGATTGCACCTTGCGCTCACAGCTATGGGTATTGGCCTCGGTGATGAGGTCATCTTGCCTGCCTTTACTTGGGTGGCTACTGCTAACGTTGTGGTTCAGTGTGGCGCCACACCGGTGTTTGCTGATGTAGACCCAGTGACATACAACATTGATCCTCAGGATATTTTGAAGCGCATCACAACGCATACCAAGGCCGTGATGCCGGTTCATCTGTTTGGCTTGTGCTCCGAAATGGATGTGATTCAGGATATATTACCCGACCACATTAAGATACTCGAGGATGCAGCTTGTGCCTCCGGGGCAATGTACAAAGATCGGCCGGCGGGCTCCTTAGGTGACGCAGGTGTATTTTCCTTCCATCCCCGCAAGTCCATTACCACAGGCGAGGGAGGCATGATTACCACCAATGATGATCAAATCGCCGAGTTGGCGGGCATGCTGCGCAACCACGGGGCATCGATTTCGGAGGAGCAGCGCCACCGCGGCTCCAAGTCTTACCTGTTGCCGGAGTTCAACCATCTCGGATTCAACTGCCGAATGACTGATCTTCAAGGTGCACTCGGACTCGCTCAACTCGATCAACTGCAACGGTTCATCAAGGAGCGTGACCTTCGGGCAAACTGGTATACTCAGGAGCTCAGCACAATTCCGTGGCTTCGCATGCCCGAGCGGCCATGCGACGGCACCCACGCTTGGCAGGCCTTCGTGACCTATATCGACCCTGACACTGCTCCGATGTCACGTAATCACCTCATGGAACAGTTGCAGGAGGTGGGTATCTCAACTCGCCCCGGCACCCATGCGGTTCACATGCTTGGATATTATGCACAGCGATTTGGGATTAAGCCAACCGATTATCCAAGGGCAATGGATTGCGACCACAACACGATGGCGATCCCGCTCCATAACCAGATGAGCAAAGACGACTACCAACATGTGGTCGAAACCCTGAAGGCTATGAGCTAGCGATCCATGTGTGGCATCACTGGACTCATTAATCTTGATGGCGAGCCGGTATCCTCGTCGGTTCTGCAAAAAATGACCGATGAGATCGCTCACCGTGGTCCGGACGGTGAAGGCCACTGGATTGAGGGAAACGTGGGGCTAGGACACCGGCGTTTAGCCATCATTGATCTTTCTCCGGCGGGGCATCAGCCGATGATCTCTACCGATCATCGTTATGTGCTTAGCTACAACGGCGAAATCTACAATTTTTCGGAACTTCGCACTGAATTGGAGAGAGAAGGATTCAGGTTTCGTTCCAAAACCGACAGTGAAGTTGTCCTGTGCGCCCTTGTCCATTGGGGAGTCAAAGCCTTTGACCGGTTTAATGGTATGTTTGCTCTGGCTCTCTGGGATAGCAAAGAAAGAACGCTTCTACTGGCTCGTGATCGTTACGGGATCAAGCCACTCTATGTTAGTCAGCAGGGTCGTTTTTTTGCTTTTGGTTCCGAGCAAAAAGCAATTCTGGCCCGACCTGGTTTCAAGCGCAGCTTGGACAAGCCTGCTCTGCTGGAATACTTCACCTTTCAGAACATTTTTACAGACCGCACTCTTTTGGAGGACATTCAACTGTTGCCAGCTGGGTACTATGCCGTGCTGAACCTTAAACAACAGAGACCGACGCTCAAGCATAGGCAATATTGGGATTATCACTTTCGGGAACCTGCAAAGCCAAAGAGGAAAGAGGAATACCTTGAAGAACTGGATCGCTTATTCAAACAGGCGGTAAACCGTCAGTTGGTCGCGGATGTAGAACTCGGAAGCTATCTTAGTGGGGGAATGGATTCAGGATCAATTACCGCAATTGCCACCAAGTCTTTTCCTTATTTGAAAACCTTTACCTGCGGGTTTGATCTCAGTTCCGCCTCAGGGCTCGAGCTTGGCTTTGATGAACGGGCCAAGGCCGAGGCGCTGTCGGCGTGCTTTAAGACTGAACATTATGAAATGGTGCTCAAGGCCGGAGACATGGAGCGTTGCCTGCCTAAGTTTGCATGGCACTTGGAGGAGCCAAGAGTGGGGCAAAGCTACCCCAATTATTATGTGGCCGGATTGGCCAGTAAATTTGTAAAGGTGGTGCTATCAGGTGCTGGGGGAGATGAGCTCTTTGGCGGTTATCCCTGGCGCTACTACCGGGCTGCGGTGAACCAGGATTTCGAGCACTACATTGACCAGTACTACCTTTACTGGCAGCGCCTAATCGGCAGCAAAGACATCAAGGAGGTTTTTTCTCCCATATGGGGAGATGTGAAAGATGTATCGACCCGTGATATATTTCGGGATGTGTTCGTAAATCATAAGAACGAGGTGAAGACACCTGAGGACTATATCAATCATTCCCTCTATTTTGAGGCTAAGACTTTCCTACACGGTTTGTTTGTAGTGGAAGACAAACTCAGTATGGCCCATAGCTTGGAAACCCGTGTGCCCTTCATGGATAACGACCTAGTTGATTTTGCAATGCAATGCCCGGTCAGCCTGAAGTTAAACAATCTTGCAGAGGTAATTCGCATCAATGAGAACGAACCGAGCGACAAGCAGAGTCAGTATTTCCAAAAGACAAATGATGGGAAGCAGATTCTCCGGGATATGATGAATGGCTATATCCCCACTGAAATCACCCGGGGAGAAAAGCAGGGATTTTCATCGCCCGACGCCAGTTGGTTTAAGGGAGAGAGTATCGAGTTCGTAAAACAAAAACTTCTGAATGATCATGTCAAAATCTATAATTTTTTAGACCAAGCGAAGCTGGAGATGCTCGTTAACCAACATCTAAACGGGGAGCAGAATCGTCGATTACTCGTTTGGTCTCTTCTTAATGTTGAGACTTGGCTTGAGTCAGAAGAAGGGCTTTCTGCGTGAGTCGAGAACATTTCCTTTCTTCTTTGGGTAGCATCTTTTCAAGGGATTTGCGCCCTGACACAGTGGAGAACTTTCTAAATCTTGACTCGTTGTCTTCAGGAGTAAACCAACGACAGACCAACGATGCTTTTACCGACAAGTGGACAGTTTATAACAAGAGCTCGGAGAAACATAAGTTGTATGAAATGCAGAGGCAGTGGTACCTTCAACTTTATGGATTTGATTCGGAGTGTGAACTTGCCGAATTCCTCCGTTCAAAGAAGATCATTTTTGATGCTGGTTGTGGATTGGGTTACAAGGCTGCTTGGTTTGCCCAGTTGGCTCCTGATTCGCTGGTTATAGGTATGGATTTTTCGGATGCAGCGAAATTAGCTGCGGATACCTACAAAGGACTGGATAACCTCTTTTTCATTCAAGGCGATATTTCTGGAACCCGTTTTTTAGACGGGAGCATCGATTACGTGAATTGCGACCAAGTCATTATGCATACGCAGAATCCCGATAAAACGTTTGCGGAATTGTCGCGTATCACTCGTCCCGAAGTTGGAGAGTTTGCCTGTTATTTCTACTCCAAGAAGGCTCTTCCTCGCGAGTTATTGGATGAACATTTTCGTTCTTATTGCTCAGTCATGACATCGGAGGAACTTTGGCAGATGTCTGAACAACTCACCGAACTCGGAAAACGATTGAGCGAACTCAACGTATGTATTGACGCACCGGATATTCCCGCTTTGGGGATCAAAGGGGGTAGATGCGATCTGCAGAGATTCATCTACTGGAATTTTATCAAGTGCTTCTGGAACCCAGAGCTCGGTAAAGAAACTTCCGTGGTCACCAATTATGACTGGTATAGCCCCAGCAACGCTCGACGTTATAGCGAAGAGGAAGTCAGGGCCTTGCTAAAGAAAAACGGAATGGAGGCAGTTTGCTTTCATCAAGAGAATGCCTGTCATAGCGGTCGATTTATGAAAAGGGATTCTGCATAATTAAGAAGCCATTTTGATTATAGCAATTGATAGATCGCACTTGGTATTTATCCAATTAGTAGGAAGGGATTTTGTGTCGATTATGGGAGTGATATTATTATGAAAAATGAAGAACGAAATTCATCCTGCGAATCAGGGCTGTACAAGGATATCGTTCGGCTCTGGAAGGGGTTGCAGAAAAAAACTAATGACAAATGGAGTCGAACGCTTCCTTTTGGTGACTACTTTGTCGATCGGCAAGAAAAGGCACGACTCCTGGGCTTTGGTGAAGGGGCTAGCATCTACGATTCAGCCTTGGTTATTGGGAATGTAAGGGTTGGTCAAGAAACATGGATTGGTCCGCACACAGTGCTGGATGGATCTGGTGGTCTGGAAATCGGCGATTGGTGCTCTATCTCTGCCGGTTGTCAGATTTACTCGCACGATACTGTTGCTTGGGCGTTGAGTGCCGGTGAGGTCGACGCAGAGCGTAAATCTACTCGGATTGGATCGCGTTGCTACTTGGGTCCAAACACCGTGGTGGCTAAAGGTGTGACCATTGGCGATGGCTGTGTAATTGGGGCCAACAGCTTGGTGATTCGTGATTTGCCTTCAGGCTCCAAGGCTTTTGGTAATCCGTGCCGTGTTAAGTAGGGTATAGTTTTTTCGAATAAGCGAAGTTGTGCTTGCCAGTGATCTTATAAATGCAGAGGGGGTACAAATCTGCACTCGCTGCATTTATGACGAACGTGTCGCCAGCATCGAGTTCGACGCGCAGGGTGTATGCAATTACTGTCATCAGCTTGATTCATTGAGTGAGGAATACGGGACCGGAAGAGAACGAGGCGAAAATGAACTGGATCGCATCTTTGATCAGATCAAGAAAGCTGGGCGCGGCAGGAAATACGATTGCGCCATTGGTGTTAGCGGGGGAACGGATTCATCTTATCTCGTTTATTTGGCGAAGAAACGAGGGTTGCGGCCTTTGGCCGTGCATTATGACAACACCTGGAATTCGGCAATCGCCACACAAAACATACGCAAGGTTTTAACTGGTCTGGATGTGGATCTATATACGCATGTCATCGACAATAAGGAGTCCGATGACATCTTTAGGTCATTCTTTTATGCCAGTGTGGCAGAGATCGAGGCGGCCACAGATTTGGCATTGGCTGAGACCATGTATCGAGCTGCTGCGAAATATGGAATCAAGTATGTCTTGGAGGGGCATTCCTTTATCGCGGAAGGGATTACGCCGGTGGGTAGTAATTACTTCGATGGATGCTATGTAAAGGGTATTCATCGCAAGTTTGGTCGTCTTCCGATGAGGTCTTACCCCTTGATGACCTTTTCCCGTTTCATTTGGTGGTCCGTATTTGCCCGTATTCGGAAAATTCGCCCCTTCTGGTACATCGACTATAACAAGGAAGATGCCCAAGTGTTCCTTGAGAAGGAGTATGGTTGGCAATATTACGGAGGACACCACTTGGAGAATAGAATGACAGCATTTTTACATACGATATATGCTCCTCAAAAGTTTGAAATGGATTTTCGTAATAACACTCTTTCCGCTCTTGTCAGGATGGGGAAAATAACGCGCGAGAAAGCATGGGCCAAATACAATACACCGCCCAAAGTTGAAGAAGAATTACTCGAATACTTCAAGAAGAGGCTAGAGTTATCCGATGAGGAATATGAACGGATCATGGGGAAAGCTCCAAAATCATGGAAAGACTATCCAACATACAAGAAGCGGTTCGAACTCTTTCGTCCATTATTTGCAATCTTGGCTAAGGCCAACCTAGTGCCGATGAGCTTTTATTTGAAATACTGTTTTTCCGCAAGGGACTGAAATGATCACCATTGTAGATTATGGCAT
Source organism: Verrucomicrobiota bacterium (assembly GCA_030747505.1). Taxonomy (GTDB): domain Bacteria; phylum Verrucomicrobiota; class Verrucomicrobiia; order Limisphaerales; family UBA1100; genus UBA1100. The sequence goes on from JASLKQ010000001.1 coordinate 79,085, forward strand.
GGGCAATCTGGGGTCCATGCTAAATATGCTCAAGCGCATCGGAGCCGAGGCACAAATAAAGTCAGATACGAAAGCCATCCGAGTTGCCCAGAAGTTGATACTCCCTGGCGTAGGCGCTTTCGATGCTGCGATGCAGCGTATTGATGAGGTGTCTGGACTGCGCGAGGTGCTGAAACACAAAGCTATGGTCGATCGTGTACCCGTGTTGGGTGTCTGCTTGGGCATGCAGTTACTTGCCCAGTCAAGCGAAGAAGGGACCCGTTCAGGGCTGGGCTGGATTAATGGGGCAACCCGACGATTTCCAAAACTGAAAGGACTTAAGGTGCCACATATGGGCTGGAACGTGGCTCGGCCAAACACGTCTAGTCCGTTGACCAGAGAAGTGGGAGAGGAACCCAGCTATTACTTTGTACATTCTTACTATGTGCACGTGGATGACCCTGCCCATTCACTTATGCGCACCCACTATGGGCTTGCATTTGATGCCGCTATTGGTCGAGACAATGTTTACGGTGTGCAGTTTCACCCGGAGAAGAGTCACCGGTTCGGGATGCAGATTCTTAAGAATTTCGTGGAAGTGTGAATATGTTGAGGACCCGCATCATTCCTGCCCTGCTGTTACGCGACGAGAGCTTGGTCAAGACCGTACGCTTTGGAAAATTCACCTACGTGGGGGATCCCTGCAACACAGTGCGCATTTTCAACGAGCTGGAAGTGGATGAACTAGTCTTTCTCGACATCACCGCCACCCGTGAAGGGCGTAGTCCCAACCTAAAAATACTAGCTGACATCGCAAACGAGTGTTTCATGCCATTGGGCTACGGTGGCGGCATTAGCTCGCTAGAACAGGCCAAGGCTATTTTTGACATGGGATTCGAGAAGGTTATTCTCAATTCCTGTGCCGCGGAAAAACCTGCCTTACTAACCGACATTGCCGAGCAATACGGTAGCCAAGCAGTAATTACTGCAATTGATGTCAAAACCAGTTTTTGGGGTATATCAACTGTGCGAACGGAGGGAGCTAGATGCAATACTCGACGCGACCCCGTGGAGTGGGCACAAGAAGCCGAGGAGCGAGGCGCAGGCGAAATTCTTCTTACCTCTGTTGACCGTGAGGGGACTTGGGAAGGTTTTGACTTAGATTTAGTCAAGAGGATTGTCGATGCTGTAAGTATCCCCGTAATTGCACATGGGGGTGCAGGCTGTGTGGAGGATGTCGGCAAGGTAGTACAGCAGGCTGGCGCCTCAGCGGTGGCACTTGGTAGTATGGTTGTGTTTCAAAAAAAAGGAATGGGTGTACTGGTGAATTTTCCGGATAAAAAGAGGCTTGAATCCGTTCTAGCATGAGGCCCCTCTGAGTCGAGCTGTTAGACACATGAAACCTCATAGGATAGCCATAGTTGGAAACATGAACAATGCCGGTTTTTGCATCCTGCGGTATTTTCGAGATCTTGGGGCAGATGCTCATTTGCTATTGTACTCTAATGATGGGCAAGACTCATTGAGCCACTTTAAACCAGAGTGCGATACCTGGGAAATTGGAAAGTGGAGCCCGTTCATTCATCAGACAGATATACCGAATACTGTCTTTTCTGGGTTGCCTCCCCCATTATCTTGGTTTGTTTCACTTCGTTCTTATTTTAAGTCAGGACTGGGATCGAAAGTAGATTGCGTTGCGTCAGCTTCAAAAGAAAAAATCAAAAAGACATACACTGGGTACGACAAATATATTGGGAATGGAATTGCTCCAGCTATGTTTTCCAAGGCAGGCCTTGTCTTGGATATATTTTACCCATACTCAAGTGGTGTTGAATTTCTTGGTACGGGCGAATTTCTAGTTGAGATTAATAAACAAAATCCAGTTAAAAGGGCTTTGGTGCGTATGGCAAGGGCGATGCAAAAAAAGGGGATTTGCGATTCACATTATGTGTTGAACGCAGAGATGGGAATCACCCAGGATGCTTTAATAAAGATTGGATCGTCTCCAATAAATCTTGCCATTCCAGCGGTATACAATAGAGGGAAACTTCTATTACAAAAAACGAATCCTGAAATTACTCGTTCGTTAGAGAGGGTTAAAAAATCTGATTTTACGATCCTACATCATTCAAGGTTAATGTGGAAGAATCCAGGAGATTATTCAGATGATGCTTGGAGATTGGAAAACAAGAATAGTAATTGGTTACTGGAGGCATTTGCTAAATTAATAAGGCAACGTAAGGACCTTAACCCGTTGTTGATACTTGTTGAGTACGGTCCTGATGTGAAAACTGCGAAAAAATTGTGTGACCAATTAGAGATTGGAGAGCATGTATTATGGCTGCCCAAGATGGATCGGCGACACTTAATGTGGCTGCTCACCCATGTGAGTATAGGAGTCGGAGAATTTTATAATGTGCCAAAAGTTATTTGGGGCGGCACCGGCTGGGAGACTTTAGCATCCGGCAGACCTTTATTACAGGGATTCCAATTTGAGGATGGCGAGTTTGAGCAACTCTATGGATATCCACCTCCTCCGATGCTTCCTGTGCGCTTTCAGGATGATATTTTAAAACACCTGCTAAACATGATTGACAACCCCGAAAAGCAGGAGCAAATCGGCCAAGGTGCTAAAGAGTGGTTCAACCGGTACAACGGCATCGGTTTAGCCAGGCAATGGCTGGATTTGCTGACGGGTCCTTGCAGTAAAACAGGGGTTAATTTCTAGTCACGAAGATGATCTTTTGCAGCGGTCCTACATCATATATATGAGCCTAATATTACTTGCTGGTAAATTCTGCGTTATACCTAATACGAGTTACTTCTTTGGCTCCGGGCCAGGAAAAACGACTGGAAAGATGGATTGAAACTCCTATTATTCATCTCAAGTTTGGAAGGAGGAGGAGCAGAGAGAGTTACCGCCAATTTGGCTCGCTATTGGGCGGAAAAGGGCTGGGAAATTACTCTTGTGACATTTACACGCGCGGACACGGATTTTTTTCAATTGCCATCGTCCGTGCATCGTGTGGAACTCGGTCTGATTGGCGAGAAAAAGAATTTGATCGGCTGGATTGATAACAACCTCCGCCGTATTTTTTCTTTGCGCCAGATACTGAGGGGGTTCAGGCCAGATGTTGCTCTGGCAATGATGAACACAAATAATATTATCTTATCTTTCGCTGCGAGAGGAATATCTGATCTAGTCGTTGTAGGATCTGAACGTACATACCCTCCTTGTGTGCCTTTGGGTTTCTTTCTTGAGTGGTTGCGCAGCTGGAGCTACGGCAACCTTTCTGCGTTAGTGGCACAAACGGCCAAATCTGGCGAGTGGCTGCAGCTTCATTGCCGCACTCAGCGTATTGAGACCATTCCAAATGCTTTGACTTGGCCGTTGAGTATTCAGGAGCCAGTCGTTGAGCTGCCTCCTCAGCTTAAAAGGCACAAGGTGCTACTTGCTGCGGGCAGGCTGAGTGAGGAAAAATGTTTCAATTTTCTGATCACAACCTTTAGTCAGATCGCAAAAGATTACCCGGATTGGGTGTTGGTGATTCTCGGAGAGGGACCAGAGAGGGGTGAGTTGGAACGACAAATTTCAAATGCTTCATTATCAGATCGGATCATGCTCCCTGGGCAAGTGGGTAACATCAGTCAATGGTATGAGGCGTCTGATTTATATGTAATGAGCTCCCGTTTCGAAGGGTTTCCTAATTCATTGCTGGAGGCGATGGCATCCGGATTGGCTGCAGTTAGTTTTGATTGTGACACTGGGCCGCGAGAAATCATCCTTCATGAGATAAATGGCTTATTGGTTTCGCCCGGTGATTTTCAGGCCCTGAAGACAGCTCTTGAGCGATTGATGGAGGATCAAGATCTCCGTCAAGAGTACGCGAAAGAAGCGAAAACCGTTATCGAACGATTTTCGATTGAGAGTATTGCAGGACGGTGGGAGAAATTATTTCAAGAAATCAAAGGATGAAAAGCCATCAGGAAGAGGTTAAATCAGGAACCCGTTTTGCATTTGGGGCTAATTGGAAGCAGTTTCTGGATGTTTTAAACGATGAGCGTATTGCTATGGCTGAGGAATCCCTGAAGCAGATGCTTCAAGTCAAGGATCTGAAAAATGTACGATTTCTCGATGTCGGTTCAGGCAGTGGTTTATTCAGCTTGGCTGCCCGGCGCTTGGGGGCTTCTGTCCATAGCTTCGACTATGACCCTCAATCGGTGGCTTGCACATCTGAACTAAAACGCCGTTTTTATCAAAACGATCCGCAATGGCAGGTGGAGCAGGGGTCCGCACTGGATACGAACTATACGGAGAAATTGGGCAGATTTGATGTGGTTTATTCTTGGGGAGTGCTTCATCACACTGGGAACATGTGGAAGGCCCTTGATAATGTTTCACGATTGGCTGCGGGAGGCAGGCTGTTTATTTCGATATATAACGACCAGGGGCGGCGCAGCAGACTATGGCGGCGAGTCAAAAAAATATATAATGGGCTGCCATCGCCATTAAAGTGGCTTGTACTGTATCCGGCGTGGATAGTTTTATGGGGGCCCATTACGGTTGTTGATTTGCTTCGGGCGAAACCGTTTCGGACATGGCGTGACTATGCTAAACAAGGGGCGAGAAGTATGCATCCGTGGTACGATCTAGTGGATTGGGTAGGAGGATTACCTTTTGAGGTAGCAAAGCCTGAGGAGATATTTGATTTTTTCCAAAAAAAAGGGTTTCGCCTGGATCATTTGGTGACTTGTGGGGGCGGGTTGGGCTGCAATCAGTTTGTGTTTACCCATAACAACTCAGAAAACATACATAAAGATCAGGAAACTTACTTGTCGCCTTGAAGAATGATGGAATTAGCCCGGTGAAAGTGCTCTTTGTGTCTTCAGGATTGGGATGTGGTGGGGCAGAGACCATGCTGTTCAGTTTATTGCAACATATGGATCGTCGGCGTATTATCCCGGAAGTAATCTCGTTAACTGGGCTAGGGGATATCGGGCAAAAAATTCGTGACTTAGGGATTCCCGTTGAGACGAGTAATTTTACCAGAAAAACTGATCGGTTTCAATGGAGCTCCTTCATGAGACTCTGTCGAAAAATAAATTCATGTCGGCCTGATGTTGTTCAGACGTGGCAATATCACGCTGATTTAGTAGCCGGGGCCGCGGCTCGCTTCTCCGGGATAAAAGCAATCAGCTGGGGGGTTCGGAATGGAGACTTATTGCCCGGTCACACAAAGCGCTCCACCCGAATTGTAAGGGGAATATCGAGTGCCGTGTCGCACTGCGTTCCCAAGGCGATTTTATTCAATTCTGAGAGCTCAAGAAAAGTTCATATACGGGCAGGATATGACGCAAGAAGAACAAAAGTTATACCAAACGGGTTTGATATTGGGAAATATGCCCCTAATCCGTCCATCCGACGGGCTCTGCGGCATGAGTTAATGCTTGATGAACATACTCCCTTGGTGGGGTTTGTGTGCCGAAATGATCCGGTTAAGAACCATGAGGGGTTTTTACGAGCGGCAAGCATGATCAATGCGGGAATACCGGGTGTTCATTACGTTTTGGTAGGGCCGGGGATCGATCATGACAACCTCAGATTGAGCCAGATTATCGGCATGATGGGGATGGGAGAGCGCGTGCACATGTTGGGATATAGGGAGGATATTTCGATTTTGATGGCGGCATTTGATGTCCTTGTTTCAGCATCACATTCAGAGGCATTCCCTAATGTACTTGGGGAGGCTATGTCTTGCGGAGTCATCTGTGTGGCAACCAATGCGGGAGATTCAGATCAAATTATTGGTGATACCGGGAGGGTTGTTCCTTTGAGGGATATGGAATCTCTTGCGGAGGGAGTTTTAGCCGTGCTTGCCATGAGTAAAGCAGAGCGAACGGCCCTTGGAATGAAAGCACGGGCGCGAATAGAGGGGAAATTTGAGATAGGGAAAATCGCGGTTGAATACGAGAATTACTTTATCTCTTTAACGAAAGAAGACCGTGAATAAGCAGACCAGAATAGACCATTTATTTTGGGTCGCAAACCTGTGAAAATTCTAGGGATTTCTGCATATTATCATGACAGTGCAGCCGCACTCTTAGATTGCGGTAAAATTGTTGCTGCTGCTCAAGAGGAGCGTTTCACCAGAAGGAGGCACGATGCGAGTTTCCCAATGGAGTCGATTCGTTATTGCCTCAAAGAAGGGAGGGTGAAATTAGCAGAAGTCGATTATGTAGTATTTTATGACAAGCCTTTACTGAAGTTTGAACGACTCCTCGAAACATATCTTTCATATGCTCCTAAAGGGTTTTCCTCATTTGTTCAGGCCATGCCAGTGTGGCTTAAGGAAAAACTATTTCTGAAATCTATTTTAAAGAAGGAGTTGCTGGAGGTGGATGAATCTTCAAGATCAACCGTTCCACAATTATTATTTGATGAGCATCATCGCTCTCATGCAGCCTCCGCCTTTTATCCCAGTCCATTCGAGAATGCTGCTGTACTGTGTTTAGATGGTGTGGGGGAATGGGCCACAACCTCAGTATGGCATGGAAAAGGCAAAGAGCTTGAGCCTCTCTGGCAAATCGATTTCCCCCATTCTTTAGGATTATTATACTCAGCGTTTACCTATTTTACCGGTTTCAAGGTTAACTCTGGGGAATACAAGTTGATGGGCTTGGCTCCCTACGGTGAGCCCAAGTATGTAGATGCTATTTTTGATAATCTCATCGAGATGCGCGACGACGGATCTTACAGATTAAATATGGAATATTTTGCATTCGCTACGGAGTTGCGAATGACAAACGATCGTTTTGCGGGTTTGTTTGGAGGGCCTCCCCGAAAAGCTGAGTCTAAAATCACTCAAAGGGAAATGGATTTGGCAGCTTCGGTGCAAAAAGTTCTGGAAGAGGTGGTAGTTAAAATTGCACGGACCGTGCATAAAGAGACGGGGGAAACTAATCTATGTATGGCAGGAGGCGTGGCTCTAAACTGTGTTGCTAATGGAGTTCTGTCACGAGAGGGTATTTTTAATCATATATGGGTGCAGCCTGCCGCGGGAGATGCGGGGGGTGCGCTGGGGGCTGCATATTCGGTGTGGCATGAATATTGTCATCAAGATAGGGAGGCTAGAGATGGTGATGCAATGGATGGCTCATTTCTTGGCATTCATTACACAGATCAAGAAATTAGAAAATTTTTGGATGATAAAAAAATCCCTTATACGAAGGTTGACGAGGATGAGTTAACAAGAAGGGTGGCGGATTTACTTGTTGAGGAGAAGGTTGTGGGATGGTTCCAGGGTAGAATGGAATTTGGGCCCCGAGCCTTGGGAGGGAGGTCTATCTTGGGCAATCCGCTTAGTGTTCGGACTCAAAGTGTGATGAACCTGAAGATCAAATACCGCGAATCCTTTCGCCCGTTTGCTCCATCGGTTAAGGCGGAATGTGTTTCAGATTGGTTTGAGATGAATCATGATAGCCCTTATATGCTCTTTGTTGCTCCAATTAAGGAGCAGCATCGATTGCCAGTGACCGATGTGCAGAGTTCGCTCTTCGGAATAGAGAAACTAAATGTTCCTCGGTCCAAGATACCCGCTATTACGCATGTGGATTACTCGGCGCGAGTTCAGACAGTCAGTAAACAGGTGAATCCAAGATATTGGGAATTGCTGGACGCATTCGAAAAGCGCACAGACTGCCCTCTGCTGGTAAACACCTCCTTCAATGTCAGAGGTGAGCCCATTGTCTGTTCGCCTGAAGATGCGTATCGTTGTTTCATGAGGACGGAGATGGACAATCTTGTGCTCGGGAATTTTTTGCTCTCAAAAACAGATCAACCGAAGACCCCTCATAATGACTCATGGAAGGATGAATTTGAACTGGACTAGTATGAACCGAGACATTCCGGATATTGGCAGATCCGGACTCAGGCGTTTTGGGATTGTCACAGGCGTCCTAGTTGCGGTTATTTTTGGGGTTCTTTTGCCTTGGGCGTGGAAAGGTAAGCCTAACTTTCCGACGGAAGTATTGTCTATGGAAATGCCCGGTTGGCCATGGGTGACCTGTTTAATACTAAATATTTGGGCTCTTATCGCTCCCGGTTCATTACGGTTCCCTTATCGGGCATGGATGTGCTTGGCTCTTGTGCTCGGAGCTGTCAATAGTCGCATCATACTAGGGATAGTATTTGTTTTTGTGTTGTTTCCGATTGGGTTATTATTACGCTTGGTTAAAGGAAGCCCAATGATGCGATCGGGGCCAAATGGAGAGTTCCGGATTCCATCGCCATCACGTGATCCAAGCCATATGGAGAAGCCTTTCTAATGATGGAATTTCTTAAAGATCTCTACGCGTTCATGAAGGAACGGAAAAAGTATTGGTTGATACCGATTATTCTAGTCCTGCTCTTGCTTGGTGTCTTGATTGTCTTCAGCCAAGGTTCGGCTGTTGCCCCTTTCATATATACCTTATTCTAGTCGGATGAAGGATTCAGGGATGGGCGATGAGGATGGTGCTGTAGTTAATGTAACGAGCACAGCTATTCCCGTCCGATCTCGAAGGCGACTGTGGATACTCAGGCTATCGACTAGTTTAATTGGAATGATGGGTTTATTTCTCTTCTTGGAGATTACATTGAGATTTTTTCCTGTTCGTGAAAGTTTTCACGCTCAACCGGTTACATCTTTGCACCCTATAATACGATTTACACCAAATCAGGAGTATGTTTTCAGTCGCGATTGGAATTTTACCATTGTAACAGACAAGAAAACAAACGGGGCAGGATTTTTCTCCGACGTAGAATATGTCAAGGATTCGGACAAACCGTTAGTTGCAATCATTGGAGACAGCTATGTGGAGGCTCTTCAGGTGAATAATGCGGATACCTTCCATGGGAGAATAGGCCGGGATAACTTCGAGAAAGTCCGCGTATATGCTTTTGGAGCTAGCGGCAACCCCTTGTCTAGTTATTTGAAATATGCAGAGTGGGTTGGGCAGCAATATAAGCCAGATTATTTTATCTTCAATATCGTTGGTAATGACTTTGATGAGAGTTATCCTTATTACAAAGATGGGGCTGAGGGTTTTACATATTTTCCGGAACAAACCGACCAGTTCGATATGGCAGAGTTGGATACCCGTTTTTTGCCATTGAGGCCTTCATTCGTGGGTCGAAACCTAAGGCGATCCTATCTAGCCAGATATCTAGTTAGTAATTGTGAAATTCGGCGCATTACAGCGAATCTGCGTACCACAGCGAAAGCAGATACTTCCAATGGGAACATTGGAGAAGAGAGAATCCAGACCGGCTCAGCGGCAATTAATCATTTTATAAGACTTTTACCGGAAGCGACTGGCTTGGTGCCGGAGCGTATTCTGCTGGTTTTGGACGCGGAGCGGCAAAGGATATATGCATCGGAATCGAACGTTTTGAGCCAAAGCTATTACGAATGTATGATGCCTGAATTGATTGGGAAAGCTGCTCTCGCACAAATCTCGACATTAGATATGACTAGACCATTCACCCTCCACTACGGGCAGCACAAAAAGAGATTTGAATACCCGACGGATGGTCACTGGAATGAGATTGGTCACAGGGTTGTTGCCGAATCGATAATGAATACCGATTTCTGGTCTACAGTAATTGGGGAATAAGGATATTAGAGTGTAGCTGCTTTTATTCGGAAGTGAGGTTGTTCGAAGTCTTAAGATGTGCGGCATAGCAGGGTTTTGTACCGGAAGTGGGTTTGAAGGCACCCGGGCCAGCAAGCAGGCAGGAGCTATGGCTGATGTGATTGGTCATCGTGGGCCAGATGACTCAGGGGTTTGGGTTGACGATAAGTCCGGAATTGCAATGGCACATAGAAGGTTGTCCATTCTAGATTTATCCACAGCGGGGCACCAGCCAATGGTATCAGTCTCTGAACGGTACGTAATCGTGTTCAACGGAGAGATATACAACCATAATAAAATTCGCAGCGAATTGGAATTTACAGGTTATCAATGGCGAGGCACCTCGGATACAGAATCTTTTTTGGCGGGTATAGAAACATGGGGCTTGGAATTGACACTAAAAAAATCAGTTGGAATGTTTGCGTTTGCATTATGGGATAGGAAAAAAAAAGAAATTTCTTTGGCCAGAGACCGCATGGGAGAGAAGCCCCTGTACTATGGACTCAACAACGGCATTTTTTTCTTTGGCTCAGAACTCAAAGCCCTAAAGGCTCATCCAGATTTTGAAGGGGTTGTGGATCGCGACTCTGTTGCATTATTTCTGCGCCACAATTACATACCCTCTCCTTATTCGATATATCGGGGCATTAATAAGCTATTGCCTGGCACGTACCTTTGTATTCCTGAAAACAAACTGGCATCTGCGCACGAAATCGCGCCCACTGCTTATTGGTCATTACAGAGGGCAGCAACCAGGGGCCAAGATAACCTCTTTTTAGGGGATGAAGAGGAAGCATTAGATGAACTTCAGAGGTTGCTCAGGCAGTCCGTTCAGGCACAATGCATTGCTGATGTTCCGCTCGGAGCATTTCTATCTGGAGGCATAGATTCATCTCTCGTAGTGGCCTTAATGCAGTCTCATGCAGCTAGACCGGTTAAGACCTTTACACTTGGATTTCAAGAAGAAGCCTATAATGAGGCAATACATGCCAGAAAAATTGCGCAGCACCTGGGCACTGAACATCATGAATTATATGTAACACCAAAAGAGGCAATAGACGTGATTCCGAGATTGCCGAGTATGTATGATGAGCCCTTTTCTGATTCTTCTCAAATTCCAACCAATCTTGTATCCCAACTAGCGAGAAAACAAGTAACAGTTTCTCTTTCTGGCGATGGAGGTGACGAAGTATTCGGGGGATATAACCGATATCAATGGATGCGCATTATTTGGGATCGGGTACGAAGAGTCCCTCGAGCATTCAGGAATATAGCGGCATATATAATGAGATCACAAACAGCGGACCGCTGGGATCATTTGTATGGACTGTTTAGGCCTGTCGTTCCCAACAGTTTTCGTGTGGCGCAATTTGGCTCTAAGGTAAATACGTTGGCAGATTGTATAGTGAATGAACATTCACACGAGTTATACCAATCAGTGGTCTCGCATTGGAAGAGCCCAGCGAATGTCGTTTTAAACGGAATCGAACCAGAAACCGTATTAACCGCTGCAGAGCGGACGATACCCTTGGGCTATCGCTGGAGCAACGGATGATGGTTCTGGATAGTTTGTCCTATTTGCCCGATGATATTTTAGTCAAATTAGATCGGGCTGCCATGAGAGAAAGCCTCGAAACCCGAGTGCCTTTGCTTGACCATAGGGTGATTGAATTCGCGTGGAGCCTTCCTCACGAAATGAAAATAAAAGATGGGACTGGCAAATGGATACTTAGAAGACTTTTGGGGAAATATGTGCCTCCTGAGTTGTTCGAACGTCCAAAGATGGGTTTTGCTATTCCGCTTGGAAGCTGGCTGCGTGGTCCAATTCGCGACTGGGCAGAAGAACTAATCAAAGAGTCACTATTGGATCAGCAAGGTTTTTTGGACCCAAAGCCAATACGCAAAATATGGAGCGAACATGTTTCCAGCCAAAAAGATCATTCATATCTTTTGTGGGATGTGCTTATGTTTCAAGCATGGTTAAGTGAGCATAATGCACAATAATAACGGGCTGAACAGGGCTTATGGAAATAGGCCTCTCCGTATATTGTTTGTTGCTCAAGCAGATTGGGCTTTTCAGACTCACCGTATATTTCTGGCACGGTGGCTTAAACAAAGAGGGGCGATCGTTGGGATCTTGTGCCCTCAGGTATGCAAAGCGACGGCTGAACTTAAGGCAGAAGGGTTTGAATTGTTTTCGATGGAACTTTCTCGAGAGGAGGTTTCGCTGACGCGAATAATTTCTTCAGTGAAATCTGTGCAGGCGGTTTGCAAGGATTTTAGGGCGGACGTTCTGCATTGTGTTTCTATTCGCTGTGTATTGCTGGGCTGGTTGGCAATGCGGAATGTTAAGTCCTCCCCAAGAATTATCAATCATCTGGTTGGCATGGGAAGTATGTATACTGGTGGAGATCGCTCGCTTCGATCATGGGTCATGAAAAAATTGGTGGACTTCGGTTTGTGCAGGGCATTTCGCTTGTCGGAGGCCCATACGGTTTTTCAAAACTCTGATGATTTAAACTGGTGGATGAAACGAAGGCGTCTTCAAGACAATAAAACAGAGCTGATCCCTGGGAGTATTTCATGGGAAGGGCAGAAAGGATCTCCTGAGCCTTGCAGCAAGCCATTAAAAATTTTGTATGTGGGACGAATGCTGAAGAACAAGGGGGTGGAGGACTTATTTCAGGCGTGGTGCCACTTGCGCCAAGAAGGAGTTAAAGTGGAACTCATTCTTTGTGGGGACATCGATAAAGGAAGTCCTACTAGTCTTACGCGGGAGGATATGTATGCTTATGAGTCTGAGGCAGGGTGTAGTTGGCTTGGGTATCGCAATGATGTTATGGAGGTCATGAGAGAGTGTAATATAGTTGTGCTTCCTTCTTATCGCGAGGGGTTTCCCAAAGTTATATTGGAGGCTGGATTAGTCACAAGAGCTGTGATCGCAACAGATGTGCCCGGATGCAGAGAGTTGGTAATTCATGAGAAATCGGGAATTCTTGTCAAGAAGGGGGACATTCGTGGTTTAGCGTTGGCTATTCAGAAGCTTTTGAAAGATGAGACTAAAAGAAAAACTTTAGCAAAGGCACTACATCGGCGTGTTAAATCGAATTACACCGATGACACAGTTAACCCGCTTTGGTGGGAATTATATACCCGCAAGTTGTGATCTCAACTATTGGCATTTTTATCGGGGCTTCTTTTTTGACTTGGGCCCTTGGTTTTCCTGTGAGGAAGTTACTTGAGAGGTATAATTATTGGGATCACCCTAATCATAGGTCCAGTCATACAACGTCTGTTTTACGGGGTGGAGGAGTTGCTATTGTGATAACACAATTGATTGCAATTTGTTTTTTGGTTTGTCCGAGCCATCCTAGTTTTGGTTGGGTTTGGATTGTGGGAATATTGGCACTGACTACGATTGGTTTGCTTGATGATAAACGGGACGCTCCTATTTCGTTGAGACTGGGAATTCAAGTTATATCCAGTTTGAGTATTTTACTCGTATTGAAGGGCGGTGACTGGACGGTGGTTGAGATAACCCTTGGACTGGCTCTAATGGTATCATTTGTAAACTTCGTGAATTTTATGGATGGGATCAATGGATTGGTTGTAATGCAAATGTTGTTGATCCCGATGGGTCTTGTGGTTCTGGTTGGTTCAGGATCTGTGTTGAGTGAGCCCAAGTTGTTGATTATTATGATTGCGTTAGTATCAGCTGGAGCTGCAGTGGGATTCCTCCCTCACAATTTTCCATCCCCCAAGATGTTTCTAGGGGATGCGGGCAGCGTGACGATTGGGTTTTCATGTGCTGTTCTCGTTCTTTGGGCGTTCAGTACGGCATCTAGTCTAGTTCTAGAAACGACACTCCTTGTTTTGCCCTGTTACTTTTATTTTGACGGCGGCGCAACCCTTTTAAGAAGGTTGTTTTCAGGGGAAAAATGGTGGCTTCCGCATCGTGAGCATTATTATCAGAAACTGGTTCGAAGTGGCATAAGTCATGGCCGTACGACAATGATAATTGGTGGACTGCAGTTGACGGTCACCTTTTTTGCGTGGGGCATCCTTCGATATCAAGCAGCTTGGTGGATTGCTTTGGCAGGAGTATTGGTTATATGGGGATTAGGTGCGGTATGCGCGGAATTGTTGTTCAGACGATCACTCAAAAAGTGAGATGACATGTCTCCGAATGTGATCATCACTGGAGGTAGCGGTTTTTTGGGTCGCCAAGTTAGTGCCTGCCTTAATAAAGAGCACATGCTTCTGGGTTTTAGTGGCAAAGGAGGTACTGTTCAGTGTGATTTGAGACATCAAGTACCAAGAATTCCGGCCGAGGTGCAACATGTGATTCATTTGGCTGGCAGGGCCCATGCAGTAGATTTGAAAAAATCAGAAATTGAGGAGTTCTATCAAGTTAATGTTCAGGGTACCCTGAATCTATTGAAGGGACTCGAGAACTCTCGCGGGACAATTCAACAAGTGGTATATGCCAGTACTGTAGCTGTTTATGGGCTGGCGCAAGGTGAAAACATTAGTGAAAAAGAGCCGAAACTTGGAACAACCCCATATGCAAAAAGTAAATTGGAAGCTGAAGGGATTCTGCACAAATGGGCAGAAAAGCATGGGGTGAAACTGCTAATACTCCGGCTACCTTTAATTGCAGGACCAAATCCTCCAGGGAACCTCGGAGTAATGATTAATGCACTGAAACGTAATAGGTACTTGTCTATTGGAGAAGGAGCAGCACGACGCAGCATGGTCATGGGAACGGATGTCGGAAGATTATGTTCACGGTTGAAGGGATCTGAGGATGGAATATACAATTTGACCGATGGCTGCCATCCAAGCATCCGCGAACTGGAACAATTAATTTGCAATCAATTAGGCAGATCTATGCCAAGAAGAATTCCTCGATGTGTGGCAAAAGCGATTGGCTCATGCGGTGATTTTTTTGGGAGATATTCACCGGTCAATTCCAATAAGATAGACAAACTGCTAAGCACATTGACTTTTACTGATTCAGTGGCAAAGCGACAATTAGATTGGAATCCAAGATCTGTTATCGATAATTTTACTCTTGATTAAGAAAATATATATGAGGGATTCATAATGGTATTTTGATCTACAATGCAGCGGGAATTATCACAATTCACCTTAAGTAAAAACCAACGTGCTATATTATTAGCGTTTATCTACGTGGATATATTCGTATTTTCCACGTGGCTCGCTTACAATTTACGATTCGACTTTGGGGTTTTGCCGGCCGAACACCAACCTCACATGAGAACAATTTGGAGTTGGGTTTGGTTGGTTAAATTGGGGGCCTTGTGGGCGACAGGGCAATTCTCTAGTTTACTGAGTTATTTTAGCCTCCCCGATTTGCAACGTATAACGGTTGGTCAACTGCCGATAACTTTGGCCCTAATCATAGGCTGGTATTGTGTGGATGCACTGCACTATATGTCGCGTAGTGTTATCATCATGGATGCTATGATTTCCGTGGCAGGTATTGCGGCTATGCGCCTAATGTTCCGTGTTTTAAGGCTGCGCACAGAGGAGGACAGTACGGCCGCAAATAAAATTCATGTGGCCATTGTGGGTGCCGGGGGAGCTGGAGCGGCTCTAGCTCGTGAACTTCAAAGCAACAGTAAATATGATCCAGTTGCTTTTTTTGATGATTCTGAAGCAAAGCGGGGGACACAGGTTCATGGCATCAATGTTTATGGCTCCATTGAGTCTCTTATAGATCACGACCTTCAAGGTGTTACCGAGGCCATTATTGCCATGCCTTCAGCGAACGGGAAAAGGATTCAGGAGATCGTTCACTTTCTGAACGATGAAGGGATACAATGCAGAACTATTCCTTCAGTTAATCAATTGGCCTCTGGAGAAATGATCGCTTCAATTCGCCCTCTCGAAATTGAAGATATTCTTGGCCGGGATCCGGTTGACCTTGAATGTGGAGAGGTGTCAGCAGTTTATTCCGGCCGGACTATATTAATAAGCGGGGCAGGAGGCAGCATCGGCTCGGAGCTATGTCGCCAAATCATTAATCTAGAAATCGACCGGCTCGTGCTGGTTGATATTTGCGAGTACAACTTATTTCGTATTCGTACAGAATTGGACGGAACTGGAGTAGCTCTGCACTCAGAGCTGATTGATATCGGTGAAGAATCGCGAGTGCGTCAGTTGATGAAACGTCATCAGCCCGATGTCATATTCCATGCGGCTGCATTCAAGCACGTGGATTTATTGGAAAGCCAAGTTGAAGCTGCAATTCAAAATAACATTAAATCCACTAATTGCCTCGCAAAGGCTGCTGAGGACTTCAATGTGGGGCGTTTTGTGCTGATTTCGACAGATAAGGCAGTAAATCCTACCAGCGTCATGGGGGAATCTAAGCGAGCGGCCGAACTATTGGTAGAAGCTTATGCTCAACGTGAAAACGCGGTGAAATTTATGTCTGTGAGATTTGGTAATGTGTTGGGTTCCTCAGGAAGTGTTGTCCCTATTTTTGATGAACAGATTAAAACAGGTGGCCCAGTGACTGTGCGTGATAAGCGAATGACGAGGTTCTTTATGAGTATCCCTGAGGCAGCTGGATTGGTTCTTAGAAGTGCTGCCATGGGGGTAAACGGGGATCGTTTCATATTGGACATGGGCAAGCCTATGAAAATATGTGACTTGGCAGAACAGATGATTTCCTTAGCGGGGATGACGTTGGGTAAGGAGATAGACATTCAATATACTGGAATGCTGACGGGAGAGAAATTACATGAAGAATTGATCTATCCAGATGAAATCATGGAAGACACCTCGCATTCCAAAATAAGAAAGATTAAATGTTCCGAGCCTAACGAACAACAGAGCCTCCAGAGCTTAATTACTACCATCAACTCATGGAATGCCGGCAGCCACACATGCAACCGGGCCTGGTTGCATAATCTTCTCAAGGAGCATAGCCTCCCTTCGAATTAGTTCATTCGTTTTCTGATCACCATCTTTATGGTGAGGTTTTTATCAGAGGGGTTAACTCTGATTGTTCCGCAACAGACGTTATTCGGATCAGCCTGTTTTGGGAGGAATTCGAGTCGGCCCAAGTAGAGTTATTATCAGTAATGTACTGGGATGTAATGGCTATTTGAGTTCCTGCTGCATTGAAAGTAACTCCCGTGGGCGGCGCGACTGGGTTTAAACCAATGCTACTGAAATAGGTCTGATTCAGGTCTGTGCCGTTGTGGTCCATAAACTCAATTTTGTTTATGCCGCGTAAATTGGATCCATTAATCAGTAGATTGCCTTTACTGAGATCATAAGTAGAGGAAGGGGCGTCAAACCCACCTCCGGCAAAAGCCAAGTTTGCGGAATCATGAACCTCTGGAGTGGCACTTATGGTAAACGCTCCAGAAGCATTATTGTCACTCACTATACTCCCAAATGGGGTAGTAATCTTCATTCTCCTGCTTCCTGATGTTACTGAATCAAGAGTGCTGCTGGAGAAAGCACTTCCCGCTATGGCAAATTCCGT
>JASLKQ010000200.1 GCA_030747505.1 Verrucomicrobiota bacterium
GTACGCCTGATACAAGGGATTATCGCGCGCCTCAATAGGTGCCCAAGCTGCAGACACCTTTTGGTGCACGGTCTGGGGGGACTGCACGCCCACAGGCTTGGCCTTCACTGAAGGCGGAGGCGTGTCTGATGGGCGATCACCTAGGGTCTCCGGCTCCAGTGGCAGTGTAGGCGGCGCGACATGCACGGCAGTTCCCCCACTAATCCATTCTTCCACAGCTGAAGCACTGGACGGACGACGAGAAGGATCCTTCGCCAAGCAGGCCATAATCATTGCACACACCGCATCGGGAACCTCATTCTGCAATCCAAGCTCAACCAATCTATCGGAAAGCGGCTTGGGCTCCTCATTCAAAACCTGATGAGTGATATCGCCCGAGTAGAAAGGCGTCCGGCTGGTTAAGAGCTCATAAAAAGTGGAGCCCAAAGCATAAAGATCATCACTGGCACGGGGAATCTCTCCTTTCATCTGCTGAGGACTCATGTAGACCGATGTCCCACTGATACTTCCCTGCAAGGAAGAGCGGCTTAAACTCTCTGCCATGGTGGCTGCGATTCCAAAATCAGCCAGTTTCAGGTTGCCAGACTGATCGACCAACATGTTGGCCGGCTTAAGGTCGCGATGTACGATTTTGCTACGGTGCGCATACTCCAGCGCATCGCAAAGCTGGGCCATCAACGGCCGTAAATTCGGCCACCGGAACAGCTGCCCCTCCTGTCCGAGGCGCATGGAGCCCAAGTCCTTTCCATCAATGTATTCCAGAGTAAGAAAAGAAGGTTCATTATCAGGCTGCACCAGATCATGAATACGGATGATATTGGGATGATTCAGGTGCCGACTCTTTTCCACCTCACGCAGGAGGTCATTGAGGGCCACCATATCGCCCGTGAGTTCCCCAGGAAGACGTTTAATGGCAACCTTCTGGTTTAGCTCCTGATCTGTGGCCAGCCAGACTTCCCCGCGCCC
>JASLKQ010000201.1 GCA_030747505.1 Verrucomicrobiota bacterium
ATATTCGGAGTCTTGGCATTCTGACCACCATATAAGGGAAGATCATTATAGGTGCAATCATCAGCCATAATGATGAGGAAATTCGGCTGACTGGCTCCTTGTGCGACAAACCCGACCAATGACAGGTTCAAAAAAATAAAAGTAAGAATTCTTTTGCGCATAAAATTTAATGTTAATGAGTAGAGCTATCGGGCTCAATCTTTATGCGAAAATGCCCTGTTATTGGATAATCAAACAATACATTTTCCTCTTGAGCTCCCGATCCTATATTGTGAATCACGAGAGGAGTTCCATCTCTAGCCTTTTTATCACTCACAATCATGATATGCGGTCTTTTACCAACCGAACAGGAAACCAAATCGCCGTAAAGATAGTTCCCCTTTTTGTTGCTCAACCTAAGAGACCACCCCTTCCTCTCAAAAAACCGGCGAAGGTTGGGAACGCGGCGATGGTCAATGTTGCGATCGGTTTTACTTAAACCCCAAATCTTAGGATATTTGTTGAAGTCCTTCTTCATATCCTCATGCACAAACTTCTGCAAATCGAACCCAAGTCCCTCGCGTAAAGCCCGAATGACGACATCGGTGCAAACCCCACGCTCAAGTGGCACATCGCCCCCCGGATATTTGAGCCCTACGTAAGCTGGATCATAAATCGTCGTCTTACCAATTTGGGACCGGGCCGCCATAACAATGGAAGCACCGTAGTCAAAGTTATCTTCAGAGATTGGGTTTATGAACCCCTCAGAAGCTGATCGCGGTCGCTCGCAACCTCCACCAAGGCAAGAAATCCAAGCCGCCAAGACCCATTGGCACAACTTGAATACCTTGCCTTTTTCAAAATGCCTCGGCCGGATCAATTTTTCTTGTCTTCATTTTTCTCCGACCGCCGCTTGCCGGAGGCCGCGCTTCCACCACTGGTATCCCTGCGAAAATTGAGCTTGGCTAATGACTCTT
>JASLKQ010000202.1 GCA_030747505.1 Verrucomicrobiota bacterium
CTCAAGGAGATTCCGGCTGACCAACTCAAGCTATCGTTGTTGTACGACGAGGACACAGAGATTTATCTAAATGGTGTCCTGGCGTTCTCCGTGAAAGGTTTCTCCAAAAGATATCGCGAAGTGCCCATCAGTCCGGAGGCTCGAAAAGCTCTGAAGAAAGGCGACAACCTGATGGCTGTTCACTGTTGGAATGACGGAGGCGGACAGGCAATTGACGCGGGACTGGTGCGACCCGCGAGAACCGCTCGCCCCCCGGAAACACACACGCCCGAGTTCGTGGGCGTATTCAAGAAGGCAGGAGTCGATATCGTTCATCTGGCAGAGTTCCACAACCGCCTTGGCCGTGACCGGCGTGATCCGGATAAGGCTTTGCCGTTGCTCAAACTTCTTCACGACGAGTGCATCCACCTCTCAGATGATGGCTTTCTGCTGCTCCCGGGCGAAGAACCCAACGTGCATCTTGGTGGCCATTGGATTAGTTTTTTCCCGCGCCCGGTGATGTGGGTGTTGAATCGTGCCAAGGGAAAGCCTTTTATGGAGGATCACCCCCGGTTTGGTCGCGTCTATCACGTTGGCAGCCCCGAGGACGTTCTGAAACTGATGGAGCGTGAAGGAGGGCTGATGTGGGCGGCGCATCCGCGAATCAAATCCTCGACCGGTTATCCTGATCTTTATCGGGATCAGCCATTCTTCAAATCCGACCGTTATCTTGGTGGAGCCTGGAAAGCCATGCCCGCTGATCTCTCAAAGCCTCGTCTAGGTTGGCGTGTGTTGGATCTTCTGGATGATACTGCCAACTGGCGATCCAAAAAGTACATTGTTGGTGAAGTCGATATCTTTAAGGTGGATCGAACCACCGAATTCTATGCGCATGCCAATGTAAATTATTTGCGTCTGGACCATATTCCCCGTTTCGAGGACGGAT
>JASLKQ010000203.1 GCA_030747505.1 Verrucomicrobiota bacterium
CACCTGCGTGAGTACAGGGACTCACGGTGAGTATGTGAGTACACCCCTGTACTCAAGTTCCGGTGACAAAGCAAGGGCTGGTATGACTGCAGCTCTAGCTGTGGCTGTGGCTGGGGCTGTGGCTGTGGCTGTGGCTGGGGCTGTGGCTGGGGCCGGGGTTGTGGCTGGGGCTGTGGCTGGGGCTGTGGCTGGGCCTGTGGCTGGGGCTGTGGCTTGGGCTGTGGCTGTGGTTTGGGCTGTGGCTGGAGCTAGGGCTGGGGTTGGGGCTGTGGCTATGGCTGAGGCCGTGGCTGTGGCTGGGGCTGTGGCCGGTTTGTGGCTGTTGCCGAGGCTGTGGCTGTGGCTGTAGTTGGGGCTGGGGCTGTGGCTGGAGGTTGTGGCTGTGGCTGGGGCTGTGGTGACTGGGGTTGGGGCTGTGGCTCTGGCCGGTTTGTGGCTGTGGCCGGGGCTGTGGCTGTAGTTGGGGCTGTGGCTGGAGCTATGGCTGGGGCTGTGGCTGTGGCTGGGGCTGTGGCTGTGGCTGTGGCTAGGGTTGTGCCTGGGGCTCTGGCCGTGGTTGGAGCTGTGGCTGTGGCTTGGGCTGTGGCTGGGCCTGTGGCTGGAGCTGTGGCTGAGGCTGTGGCTGTGGCTGTGGCTGGTGCTGTGGCTGTGGTTGGGGCTGTGGCTGTGGCTGGGGCTCTGGGTGTGTCTGGAGCTGTGGCTGTGACTGGGGCTGTGGCTTTGGCTGGAGCCGTGGCTGTGACTGTGGCTGTGGCTGGGCCTGTGGCTATGGCTGGAGCTATGCCTGTGGTTGGGGCTGTGGCTGTGGCTGTGGCTGGAGCTGTTGCTGTGGCTGGGGCTGTGGCTGGGGCCATGGTGGGAACAGGGGGATGGGGTATGGGGGGAA
>JASLKQ010000204.1 GCA_030747505.1 Verrucomicrobiota bacterium
GGTGATACTTTTCTTTTTGAAGGCTTCATCCATTGTTTAATATTATTTTTAGCAATTTTAAGCGATGTTATCGATGAGGCTACATCAGTTAACAAAGAGCTAGTTTCGCTTCTATGACTAAAATCCTTTGATATGGCTTCTGGTAGTCTATCCTGATATTCAATAATTGAATTTATTAGTCTATCAATCCATTCTTTTCTCTGCTCAAGAGATAAAGGGCCATCTCTTAAATGCGCTTTTTTTTGTAAATCTAATATTCTTAGTAAATCATTTTTATCTGACATTCTGATCCTCAATAAATTTAATAATAAATCTATATAAAGAATAGAATTCAGGCAACAATAAGATTAAAAATGGCGGGAGTGACGAGACTCGAACTCGCGGCCTCTGGCGTGACAGGCCAGCGCTCTAACCAACTGAGCTACACCCCCGCATTTAGATAACTTTTTAATCCTCAAGAGAATTTAAATCAAGTATTTCTATGAAAAAGGTCTAATAAACATTAGACCTTTTTTTAATCAATGGTGGGCGGTGAGAGGCTCGAACTCCCGACCCTCTGGATGTAAACCAGATGCTCTACCAGCTGAGCTAACCGCCCAAAGACAATTATGTATCTATATAAAATAAATTAGATTTTGTCTTTGGTTTTTTTATCTATTAACAGCGTCTTTTAAACCTTTACCTGATTTAAATTTAGCATTTTTAGATGCAGCTATTTGTATTGCCTCACCTGTTCTTGGGTTTCTTCCTGTAGTAGCAGCTCTATGGCTTACAGAAAATGTGCCAAAGCCAGTAATTTTTACACTACCGCCGCCTGATAATGCTGAAGTAACTGCACCAGTAAAAGCTTCTAAAGCTCTACC
>JASLKQ010000205.1 GCA_030747505.1 Verrucomicrobiota bacterium
TGTAGATGCGGATGTCATCTAATTGACCTAAAAAATAGTTTCCTACCATGTCTTTTCCGTTATAACTCCCAATCCTTAGTGGATAAAATGTTGGTGAGTTTGAAAGCTCGTGCGGAATAATAGGAGTAATAGCAACATCTTGACCATCCACATATAACACAATTTCTTTTTTGTTAACGGTGAAAACTATGTTGTGCCATTCATTATCAGCAAGATCACCAGTGCTGGGAGGAAGTTCCCGATGGCTCCATCCGAGTGTTCCAAAATAAGATAACTCAACTTTTCCAGTCCTTCTGGCATGGAGCAAATATCCATTTCGCTCCCCGTCATACATTTTAGCTAGAATCATTGAATACTGCTTTTCAGATTTGTTGAACCAAACCGAAACAGAAAGAGGAAAGGCGTTTAAATCAGATGTATGATCAACAAGGATTTCATCATCTGATCCATCGAATGAAAAAGCTTTCATGAGTTCCCCATGTCGGTCTTTAACCCAAATTGGGCCGTCGATTTTACCATCATGCCCATTCCCGCTCTCATCCTTTGCGTTCCCGTTAAAAGGATAATAAGCGACCAAACCTTCTTTAAGAAACTCAGGCTCTTTTTTCAGATTGGTTTCAGCATCACCATTTGAAAGCCTTTCTTCATCCTTCATGCCCGACAAATACCCCAGCACCAGCGAGATCACGCAAAGAACTGAGATTATGATGATGGGCTTTTTCTGCATTAAGATTTGAAAACTAATACACTCTCAAATTTCACGAGGCGAGTTCAACAAAACGCACCCTTAATGGGAAAAGATTATCCCACTAGAATATCT
>JASLKQ010000206.1:0-293 GCA_030747505.1 Verrucomicrobiota bacterium
TATGAAGCGATACCCGTTATGATTGTGGAGCGAAGCCGGCTTGCCGGTAGAGCGAAACTATTCTAAGTGGCAAGTGCACCAGACGGTAACCGATGTACTGCCGAGTAGCGAAAGCCGACCCTTCGGGGTTGGCCTAGTTGCCCAGAAGCTTCCCCTCAAAATCGTTTCAGTCCAAAATTGATTCGACGGCCCTGTCATGAGGCCGAAACGAAGGCACTTCTCCCTTCGAATGGCGTCGGGGAGTCAGCAGCTTTAATGCGCCTAATGCTGATATCCGGGAACGAGCGTGTGGC
>JASLKQ010000206.1:303-536 GCA_030747505.1 Verrucomicrobiota bacterium
GGACCCTTTTTTTGGGCGCTTTCCACTGAGACCAAAAAAAATCAGTCATTGGGGAAGTGGCGGAAGGAGAGGGATTCGAACCCCCGGAACCGTTTCCGGTTCAGCGGTTTTCAAGACCGCCGCATTAGACCACTCTGCCATCCTTCCAAACTGTCTTGCAACTTAGTCAACGAAAGTCGCTTTTACAAGATTGAAGATGGTTTGTCTTTTCACGCCGTGAACCGAATTCCACG
>JASLKQ010000206.1:546-801 GCA_030747505.1 Verrucomicrobiota bacterium
CTTCAGATCAATCTTGATCGGGATTCCTCGTCAAGATCGAGCTGGAGCAATAAGACAGGGGGCGAATGATCGGTAAGCCCTTTGTGTGCCGAGATTGGGAAACCAACACATTCATTCCCATTCCGGTCTTTCGCCTTCTCCGTCGTAATCCTTGGCTAGTCCCCTGTCCTTTAACATTGCAGCCAATGTTTTTCCATCAACCCAAACTTCGGCCACTATTCTGAAGTATTTGCCCCGTTCGGGGTTTCGCAGTTC
>JASLKQ010000207.1 GCA_030747505.1 Verrucomicrobiota bacterium
TTGGCCGTCAGTGCGGGTTTCAGTATAAGCCGGCGTGGTTCCTTTTGTGCCAGAGAAAATGTATACATCCCGATGTTTCGTGTTAGCCAGCCGGACCGCTTCTTCTACGAGCTGATTCACTTCTTTAGCATAGGCTGAAAGACCACTCGATCCCTTGGTTCCATCAGCAACTACGGCAATTTCAGAGGCTCTGTCACTCAGCTTCTTGAGTCCTTGTACTGTGGAATAGACCACATTGGCATTCTCTCGAAGTGTCCCAATATTATCTTTATACTGATTGAGTTGTCCCTGCTCATGGTTGAGGTCGAGGACCCGTCGCATTGAGTTTGGGTCGTCACTGACCGAGGTGATACGCTGGCCGGTGGCAACCTGTTGCTGCAGCCGCAACTGGCGTTCAGCTAATTTGGTAATATTAGATCTTAAGCCGTTTGCAAAACTGTTGGCGGTAACACGCATGGTTTGGTTATCGGGTCATATTAAGGACATCTTGCATTAAGCCGTCCATAGTGGTTAGCAGTTTGGCAGAAGCTTGGAATGCACGCTGGTAAACCACCAGATTGGCAACTTCCTCGTCGATGGAAACGCCCATGATGGATTCCCGTTGTTTTAACAGCAATTGTTCGACTGTTTTTTGGTCGTTGAGTTGCGAGGTGGTCAGCGACACTTCATGGCCAAACCGACTCAATGTGTTGCTGTAATACTCGCTGAAAGATACACTGTTTAATCCGGCAATGGCTTTGGAGCCCAAGTCGGCAATGGAACGCAAAATATCGTTGTTACTTGT
>JASLKQ010000208.1 GCA_030747505.1 Verrucomicrobiota bacterium
TATCTTTATTCTATTTGTATCTAAAAGATTCTTTAAATCATTATAAATCCTTTTTGTAGCAGCTTCCTGATATATCCCCACATTGCGAAAAGAAATTATATAATATTTCAGTGATTTTAGTTCAACGCATTTACCCCCTTCAGGGTAATATTCTATTTTTAAATATGAGTAGTCAGGTAAACCACTAAAAGGACAAACAGCAGAAAATTCATCTGTTTCTGTAATGATATATTGGTTTGGACTATCAAAAAGAAAAGTTTCTAAATATTCAGCATTAATTAGTTCTTCCGAACCATATTCTAATTTTAATCCTTCAGCTTTTGGCATATAATTTTCTTTGTGACCCCGGAAGGACTCGAACCTTCAACCAATTGATTAAGAGTCAACTGCTCTACCAATTGAGCTACGGGGCCAAGTCAAAATTCTAAGGTAAGTTAATACCCCTCAGTAATTCCTTTTATTGAGGGGTTATTGACCATTAAATACTCCTAATTCTTATTCCAAATATATAATTATCTAAAGTTTCTAGGAAACAGTATTAGTACTCAGAAATAGTAAAAAGTGGCACATCATTGGGGGCACATAGTTTAGACACTTAGATCTACTGCTTTGTGATATTGGTTTTATATGAATCTCATTAAGATTCAATTTTATGTTTGTGGGGGAAATATTCATCATCTTCAGCTTCAGCTAACTCAATAAGAAAATTGCTTATTCTACTATATATCAACTCAAGATACTCTTCCCCTTTTTCCGCACTAGCTAGTCTTGGATCA
>JASLKQ010000209.1 GCA_030747505.1 Verrucomicrobiota bacterium
TTCTGGTTTGTTTTCGGTTTAATCCACAAGTGGAAAGAGAAGTAACGTTACCCCCGATGCTTTACGACGGTCAATCCAAAAAACGGTCATTTCAAAAATAAGCAGTATTTGGCAAAGCGGCGGCTTGCACCACTTGCAGTGACAGTCATAGTTCCGGCCATACATGAAACCATTTCCATTCGTCGTGGCTCTGCTGCTCGTTATTACGTTCGCGCCTGCCAAGACCCACGGGGGGTTGCGTGCCGGTGCGGCCAAGGTCGATGTGACGCCACTCGTGCTGCCGGTGATTCGAAACGGCGGCTTCATTGAGGCGAGCGACAGCAAAGTTGTCGACCCGCTGCACGCGCGCTGTCTCGTGCTTGACGACCGCGTGACGCGCCTGGCCATCGTGGTGGTCGATAGTTGCATGTTACCGCGAGAACTGTGCGACGAGGCCAAGCGCCTGGCCTCCGACAAAACTGGAATCCCGCTCGATCGCATCCTCATTTCCGCTACGCACTGCCATAGCGCGCCCAGTTCGATGAACTACTGCCTCGGCAGCCGGGCCGATCCCCGCTACCGCGCGTTCCTCCCGGGCAAACTGGTCGAGGCGATTGTGCAGGCCAATGCCAGCCTGCAACCGGCCAAGGCGGCGTGGGGCAGGGTGGACGCCGCCGAGTTTACCGCCTGCCGCCGCTGGTCGTTTTTGAAGGGGAACGAATTGCTCGATCCATTCGGCAAAAAGACCGTTCGCGCCAACATGCACCCCGGCCACGGCAACGAAAATGCCGTCG